>JBELDB010000121.1:0-4560 GCA_042094525.1 Congregibacter sp.
TGCGGCTGCTCCGCCGGAAGCATGTGTCCAGCACCGCCAATCGAATGGAACGCGGCACCACAGCGCTGGGCCAGCGATCGTTGCTCCGGCGGATCAATCACGAGATCAATTTCTGACGTAACAACGAATTTTGCGCCTGTGAATTGCCGCAGCACCGCTTCTCTGTCGGGGCGCCGGGCGCAGGCGCGTTGATGGGCGGCAAACCGTGCGGCACCGTACCCAATCGCTTCCGCTTCCCGATGACGCATCAGATGATCGTTAGACAGGTTATCAGGGTGGTAAACCCGCTTCGTTACCGCCTCCACCAGTTGGCTGTACTTCCCGGCGTCCGCAGCTTGCGCTGATTGTTCACGAATCGCTTGCGCTGCCTCTGTGTCGGCGCCCGCATGCGAGTTGACCAGTGCTATCCCGGCAACCGCCGCGGGTCGCTGGGCAAGCATGGCGAGTGCTACATAGCCTCCAAAAGAATGCCCCACCAACACTGCGTTATCTGGGCATTCGTCCCAGACCAACCGCCCGATGGCGTCAATATCCGCGGTTGCGGGATATTCGGGTGACAGGGATCGGGCGGTTATTGCCATGGATTGGATAATCGGGGTCCAAACCCGAGGCGTGTTGGTGAAGCCGTGAAGAAAGACCCAGTGCGCCGTCATTTGTACGTGCCATGACGCGCTTCAACGCGCAGGTCAACCCTCATGGGCAAGGGCGTTCTGCATTGAGGCGTTCGCCCTCAATCCAGCAGGCGTGCGTCCCTGTCTGGATGCGCTCCGGCAGGACAATGGCAGCAGTGGTCGATCGTTCTTCATTGACAATTTCAAGCATTTTCGTTCTCGCGTTACCGATGCCTAGCTGGGAGTGCCGGTCAGAGCTCGATATTGACGGGCGGCGAGACTCAACATGAAGATGGCAATGGGAGTAGCGCAAGCACCCACCACCATCAACGACGAACCGATAAGACGTTCATCTTGAAAAACAAAATCAGTAAGCAGCGCAACTATTAAAGGACCGCCACCCAGCCCAATCAGATTGATGACGAAGAGATAAGCCGCCGTGGCCTGACTCCGCATTGTCAGCGGCGTGGCGGTGTGCAGGGCAGCGACCGCCATCCCGGCATGAAAGCTCGCAAAAAAGTGCAGCGCCGCCAATAGGACGAGTGACAGCGTCGGCATGCCAATAAAGGGCGCGGTCGCCAGGCTCGCGAAGATCCACAGCGGGATGGCTCCGGCGATGGGGCCTTTTATAAAGGCGTCCTGTATGCCCGCTTTGGCCAATTTATCGCCAAACCAACCGCCCGCCAGTACACCCAAGGGGGCGGCTATGATATTGATCGTGCCGTAGGTGAGGCCTATTTCACTGGCCTCCCAACCGTGGGTGCGGATAAAAAAGGCAGGGACCCAAGAGTGAAAGGCATACCCAATGGTGGTCAGCATGGAGAAGCCGATGAAGTGGGGGCCGTAAAAGCGCCAGTGCCTCGTGAAGTACTTTACCGAGTTGAACACGGTCACATTCTCGACCTGCTCCGTCGCTGTATCACTATATCTGCCGCGCGGCGGCTCCCTGACAGTCAGGACAAGAAAGGCGAAGGGAATACCCGCCAATCCGACAATGATGAAAACAAGTTGCCACGCTTTGACTTCACCCGCTAGGGGAAGCGTTGCAAAGGCAGGGATGGACGCGATCAGAGCACCGCCGACGACAAAGGCCAGGCCGCTACCCAGGAAGACGCCCACGGAATAGGTGCTCATGGCCCGCGCAAGCTTGTCTTTGGTGAAGTAGTCGCCCGTGATGGAATAAGCGGCCGGGGACAAGGTGGCTTCGCCGACAGCAACACCCACTCTCGCCATGAATAAGTGACTGAAGCTTTTGGCAAAGCCACACAATGCCGTCATCGCGCTCCACGCGGCAACGCCTAAAACAATCAGGTTGCGTCGATTGCGCGTGTCCGCAAGCTTGCCCATGTAGAGACCAACAAAGGTATAAAACAGAGCAAACGCCATACCTTGCAGAAGGCTGAACTCTGTATCGCTCAGCTCAAGATCGGCCTTTATCGGTTCAACAAGCAGGCTGAGGATCTGTCGGTCAATAAACGAGAGGGCGTAACACACCATAAGCACGACGACGACGTACCATGAGTACAGACTGTTGGGACGATCGCTGTCTTGAAATATCATGCGTGCACCTGCCTCTCAACACGGGCCACAGACCGCGGCAGCGAGTAAGTTAAAACGCCGGTATTTTCGGCGCAACCATTGGAGAAGATGCCGTGAACAGGATTTTCGGGTCAATATATGGAAACTGCGACAGGTCTGCAGGTGAAATAAAAAATCAGCGAGCATGTTCACTCTCGAAAGTCCGTTAATTTGCCATATACTCGATGGCCTCGAGACTCAGGATTGCTTTACCGTGACGGAATATATGGCCAGCGACCGCAGCGGGCTCAAAACTCCGCTCGAAAGCTGGAAAACCTTAGAGGAGGGCCGCATTACGCGTGACGGGGACTTCCCCATCAATGCCAGTGGTGGCCTTATTGGCCTGGGGCATCCGGTTGGAGCAACCGGCGTTCGCATGGTGCTTGATTGTGCGCGGCAGGTAACGGGCCGGGCGGGGGATTACCAAATTCCCAAGGCGGAGAATCTCATCACCTTCAACGTCGGCGGCAGCACCACAACCTGCGCCAGCTTTGTGGTGGGCGTGGGTTCGTGAAAGATGTTTTTATTTACGACGCGATTCGCAGTGCCCGCGCCCGTGCCAAAACCGAAGGGGGTCTTCACGAGTTAACCCCCTCAGCCCTGCTCAAGCACCTTTACCATGCGCTCGAGGCGCGCAATACGTTGGATACCACCCAGATATCAGAAGTGATTCTGGGGTGTGTGACCCAAAACGGAGAGCAGGCAGCCAATATCGCCAAAACCTCGGCGCTCTATGCGGGCTGGCCGAGCAGCGTCGCGGGGTTGACCGTTCATCGTTTCTGTTCCTCCAGTATTGACGCGATTGCGCTTGCCGGCCTGAAAGTTGCCTCCGGCCAGGCACAAGCAATGGTCGCTGGAGGCGTCGAGATGATGTCTCGCGTGCCAATGCTCTCTGATAATGCGCGGGTGTTTAGCGACCCCGCGTTTGCGCTGCAACATCAGATGCTGCTCATGGGTAGCGGTGCTGATCTGATTGCCACAAGAATCGGTGCAACGCGAGAAGCCTGTGACGCCGTTGCTTTACAAAGCCAGCAACGTGCAGCCCGGGCGCAGCGAGAGGGTCGATTCACATCGATCGTGCCCATTAGCACCTCCCACGGGGTTGTAGCGACCGACGAATGCGTTCGCGCCGATATCACCAGTGCGCAATTGGCCCGCCTACCCCCCGCCTTTGCAGCGCTGGGCACTGCGGGTGCCGATAAGGTGCAGTTGGCGGCATACCCCGAGCTCGGAGAAATTCAGCACGTACATACCGCAGGTAACTCACCCGCAATGTGTGATGCAGCAGCGCTGGTGCTCTTGGGTGACGAAGCCTTTGGCCAACGATCGGGTCTGACGCCCAAGGCACGATTGGCTGTCAGCACCACCACCTGCGCAGAGCCGCTCGAAGTGGTGAGCGGATGTGTTGCGGTCACCGAAAAGCTGCTCCGGGACAATCGGCTATCCGCCCATCAAGTCGATCTCTTTGAAATCCATGAAGCGTTCGCCGCAACCGTGATCAAAACAAGAGAAACATTAGAAATTGAGAACGACAGGCTAAACGTCAACGGCGGTGTCATCGCCCTCGGTCATCCCATGGGCGCTACGGGAGCCATCATGACCGGCACCCTGATCGACGAATTGGTTCGCCAACAGCTTGCCCAGGGCATTGTTGCGGCGAGCGGCGCCGCCGGCAGCGGCAGCGCCTTGTTAATTGAGCGATGCTAGCGCACAGGCACAGTTAAGTCGCAACATCGACCCAACAAGCAGTGTGACGGGCGCGATTACCGCACCCAAATCGGTGAGCTCCACACGCGCTCTTGCAACGTCTTGTGCAAATCGGCTCGTGGCGCGACGCCCGCCCGAATGGCATCCCAGGTTGACCAGCGACAGGTCGGATTTTCGAGCGCACGCAGGTAGTAAAACGCGCGACTTTCCGGATCGTAATCCGGGTCTTGCCACACTGTTTTCAACTGAGACGCACCCACACCTTGGGTGATGCTGCAATCTGCCAGATCAACCTTGGCACCATTGTCGGGGCAACGGTGCGTGTTGGGATCAGGTGCCATCCCGTCTGAGCAGGCCACGTCATAAACCTGCTCGTAGGTCTCACCCGCTTTTTCCCAGCCCTTGATAATCTGCAGTCGCTGTAGCGCCGTGCCGCGCGGGTCTGCACTGGCCCAGGCCACGAACCGCGGGGCCTCATTTGTCTTAGCCAGTTCACCGCCCATCGCCACACCCCCCGCGTAAGCCTGTTCGATCATGGTCTCGGAGTCCAGAATGTCTGGGGCATAATCGTGGCCCGCAAAAAACCGCACGCGCATGCGCGGGCCCGAGGTGGCGAAGGTTTCCTTGCGGCGGAAGGCATCATAGATAGCATCCCGGGTGTTCT
>JBELDB010000122.1:0-2095 GCA_042094525.1 Congregibacter sp.
CATGATGCCGCGCTGGCCCGAAACCTGATTCTCCAGCAACGCCTGCCAAATCGTGTTGCATGCCTCAGCACCCGCGTGCGATTCCATGGCCAACGTCGGCGCCAGTCGCTGCATCAAGCTGATGCTGGCCGCATACGCTTTGCCCATCATCACACCGCCACCCCACTCCGCATCCCGCTTTTCAATTTGTGCGGGCGCAAAAAAGACCTCAGGTTCGCTACCGGGCAACGGGTCACTACCGAGCGATTGTCCAAACTGATCCCAGTGCGTCGCGCCAACCAGCAGCGTAAGCACCGCACAGTCGGTCAAGTGATGATGTAGCCGGGACCTCACGCCCACGTCGCCAGCGATATCGATATAGGCGGTTGGCGCATGCTCCAGAGCTTCGAGGTCGCCGTAGGGGACCACACAGTCATAGCACCCGAGGGCCTCGGAAAAAGCGACATGCTGTTCACTGGTCAGCCCTACAATGGCGCCCTCGTAGCCCGCCGAGCGCACAAACGCCGCTGTGCTGAACCCGGTCTTAGACGATGCCGAGCCAATCACCACCTGCTCTACCCCATACCAGTCGTTATCGAGCAATAAGTCGGCGATCACGTAACCGGTCATGAACAGCGGGAAAAAGATACATCGCTGGTCTTCCAGTGCGTGCAATTCGTCAGGTTCGGAGCGCGTTCGCGCATACTGGTTGTAGAGGCCCGGCAGCGGCTGGCGGTGTGCCACCTCATCAGTGAATCCCCGTGCCGTCACATCGCCCGGCGTCATCACCACATGACTACTCATCGGAAAAAACCCATACAGTCGCTCGCCCACCTCAATCGCGTCGACGTGACTGGAAACGACCTCTCCGATACCCCACACCGTTACCTTGCCCCAGGGGTCTTCCCCCGTAGGATAGAACTGCCAGTAACCAAACAAATCGCCCGAGGCGGCGTAAGTGACATTATTCGCCGTCATGGCAAACTTGTCGATGATCACCAGTATCTCGCCGGCACCGGGTTCAGGCAGGTCGCCACGCACCACTCGAGTGTGACGGTAGTCGGTTCGATCAACCCAGAGCTCAGTCAGCATCGCTATGTCCTCGAACTACGCATGGGTGCAGTGGCTCGAAGAAGGCCGCTGTCAGCGCAATCATCCGGGCATTGCTCGCCCATTATAAGTGGACAGGCGCGCACAAGGCGGGGCCAGGCCCGTCGGCTGGAGTTCTCCGAGGTTCAGCGTAGCAAGTTTCGAGTATTCAGCCACGCAGCGGTCGCGATGATTGGGTGAAGGACCGCGGCTCCAGCCCGAAGGCTAACGCCACAGTCATACCACGACAAGCTCTTCAGCGCGGCGAATACCAGATCGGACTGCCGTAGGCCCTCTCTTGAGAGCTATAGCGAACATCCTCTGGCATCTCGTCGTAGAGGTCGTAGTTCTTGCGGTCGTAGGCCAACCACCTCGGCGTGGGAATCTCCATGACTCTGGCGTAGTAAAAAGCCCTCTGCTCCGGATCGAACGAAGGATCTTGCCAATATCCGCGTAGCGCATCCGCGCCAATGGAGTTGCTGTAGGTGGCTTCCATTTCGTTCACGGTGGAACCCACAGAGGCGAGCTTGCCGTCCTCATCCAGCGCCCGCGCGTCTGCATTACTCCAGACCACGTTATAGACTGCCTCTTGAGAGGCGCCGCTCTCATCCAACCACCCCTTCACGATCTGGATTCGATCCAGATTAGCGCCATTGGGATCACGCATGGCTTCGACCAAAAAGCCAGGGCTGGCGCCTTCAGGCGCAGTCTCTAAATCGCTACCCATCGGTACGCCAGAGGCATAGCCTTTAGCAGCGAGATCGTTTTGAGACAGATCTTCGGAACCGAAGTCATAGCCGCCAAACATTCTAATTTGCAGACGAGTTCCGGTGGTGCCGAATACTTCTCTGCGCGCCATGGCGTCCCATATTGCTTCTCGGGTGTTGTCAGTGGCCCAAACACCTGCCAAGCCAGATCCGGCAAGCTGGAGTGCCGTCAAATCAAGCGCCGGATCGAGGGAGGATCGAATCAATACGTCCTTCCAACGTTCGGGGCTGGGCTCGAGAAAGGGTGCTTTGCCCCACCA
>JBELDB010000122.1:2195-4524 GCA_042094525.1 Congregibacter sp.
GCGTCGTTAGGGCCAACCTTGGTACCCGCCATGCCGGCGTCGGGAGAAAAAGACGTATGGAGATGGGTGTCACCAAAAAACGCACGGGTCGGATGATTGTCAGCCACTGCCAGGCTGATCGGCAGGGCTAGAATGCCTGCGAGAATCGCGTGTTTCATCATGATTGCGCTCCTTCTCATGTCAGAGTCGATAAAGGAAACTTTAACCCTACCCTACCCCGAACCTCATCTTCAAAACTAACAAAATGAAAGTTTTAGCGCGCGATAGTCACTTTTTGCTCATTTTCAGACCGACAATCGCGCCAACTGCTGCGGAGGCGCAAGCTTCGGTTCGAGGGTGCGTATTGCCAAAGGACCTTACTCTGATGCCACCGCCTTCTCAGTTTCAGAAGATGACCGATGCGCTAAAAAGAAGAAGAAATAGTCGCTAGAACAGCTCAATCCGCCTGCCGCGGGGGGTTGGCACTTTGTGCTCCTCTGGCAAACGACATATGCGCTCCATCCTTGTCACAGAGCCGTCTATGTATTCCCAGATCAACTCGTCACCCTCACGATAACGTCGCACCGCTCGGGGTCCCCAACCAAAGGCATAAAAATTCAGGATATTGTCTTCCCAGATCATGCTTGCCGAGGAGCGCATGCAGTGCTCCTTGCCGCCCATAGTGAACAGGACCGAACCCTCTGTATCGTTTGTATTGAGGCCTCCCGAACTGTTTGGGCCGTAGTCGTGAATGATGCCCGCCGCGGTCACCACCACTCGGCTTCCGCATTGTTCCACCCGCTCGATGTGGCCCGCATGTCCCCCCGACACGCCACGCCATAAACCACGGATATCGTCAGCCTCGGGCGGCAGCGGCTCAGTGCATTCCGCGAGAATGGGCAACGGAAAATGGTCGTACCCACAGCCTGGCGTGTTCCCTTTGGGTATATCGACCGCCCGCTGACCCGAATCGTCCAACACCGGCAACTCGCAGTAATTTAGGGTTGAGCCATCTCCTGCCAGCGTCGCCGGATCAATCGTCAGCGGAGGTCTGGCCGAGAACCAACCTAGCCAGATCAACCACAATGCCAGCGCCAATATGAGGGCCAGACCGCGAATCATGATGGTCTTCATTTGTTCGTCTCCGCTATCCCTCAAGGGCCTTTAGCCCGTCACCAGCGCAAGGCGGGGCAAGGTGAGTGCAATACATATTGGCATTGATACTGCCGATACGTAGACTCCTATGCAATGATCAATCGTCCTTCACTAGGAAACTCATCATGAAAACACGCGGTTTTGTCATTTTTGTGCTGGCAACATCGATTACCGCCGGAGTTGTCTATAGCCAACGAGCAATGATTGCCGAGCGGTTGATGGCGGTAGCGCTACCCAAGCAGATGGGGGCGAATCAGGTAGAAGCATTTGATGATGGACTGCATGTTGTTCTATGTGGTGCTGGCGGGCCGATGCCAGCGCCACACGCCTCCGGCCCCTGTGTCGGTATCGTCGCGGGGGAACAATTTTTCGTCGTCGATGCGGGCGCAGATAGTACGCGCAATATGCAGCGCCTGAGCTACCCCCCGGGCGATATCGAAGCGGTCTTCCTGACCCACTTTCACTCGGATCATATTGATGGTCTTGGGGAACTGGCGACGATCCGCTGGGCTACGGGAGACGACCAGACCCCGCTGATGGTTTATGGCCCCGAGGGCGTGGAGCGCGTGGTAGCGGGCTTTAACGCCGCTTATGCACAAGATTACACTTACCGGCACGACCACCATGGAGACCTGGTTGCGCCGCTGGCTGCGGCAGGCATAACGGCCATGCCCTTCCAAGCGCCAGCAGACGGCGAGCTCACCACCGTTTTCAAGGGCAATGGCCTAACAGTTGAGGCATTAAGGGTCGATCACGCCCCCGTTTCACCCGCAGTGGGCTATCGTTTTAGCTACGGCGGTCGCACGGTGCTCATCAGCGGCGACACCTCGAAATCCGACAACATCACGCGCTTTGCAGAGGGCATCGACCTGTTAGTCCATGAAGCGCTCTCACCTGAACTCATCGGCATGATGGAGGCCACGGCAAAGGAATTAAATAATCCTGTCGTAGCCAAGATAATGTTCGACGTGCCGGACTATCACGCAAGCCCGGTTGAGGCAGCCGAAACTGCCCGGGATGCCGGAGTGGGACATTTGCTGTACTACCATATTGTGCCGCCGATCGTGGTGCCCGGGCAGGAAACATTGTGGCTCAACGGTGCGGGGGAGATATTCCCCGACTATACGGTTGGCTACGACGGTGTCACGTTCAGCCTGCCCGCGAACTCAACGGAGATCATAAAAGCCCGCAAGGG
>JBELDB010000123.1:0-4452 GCA_042094525.1 Congregibacter sp.
TCGCCATGTTGCGTGTCAATGTGAAGGTCGCGGGGTTGCCCGAAAATGTCACCCAGTTTTTTCAAAGTCTGAATGCGTATCGGCCATTTTTATTCGTTTCTACTTTGTCGATAAATCCTCAGCAGCGCCAGTTAAATATTTTGCGATCAGGGCGTGAGACCTATGACAACACCCTGTTGCTGCAGCTTGACGTGTATGCCTACCAGCTGGGCGGTATGGAATGAGAGTAATGAAACGGCTGCTTGCAGAACACCGTCGTGTTTCCCTCGCATTAGCGGGAGTGCTTTTTGTGTTGCTGCTGGTGACAATATCCAATATCGTCGCCGGGCTGCCTGACCCAAGGCAGCCCGCCCCTGACTTTTTCGACAATCCCGACCCGACGAGCTGGGCATTGCGGGATGAGTCGAACGAGGTGCTGACTGCCTTTGCGGAACGGCCATTATTTAGCGCTACACGGCGCATTAAGGTCCGCCCGCCCGGTCCGAGGGCCGAACCGAAACCCGAGCCGGCGGCGCCCGTTTTGACTTTAGACAAATGGTCTCTTTTGGGAATATTTGACTCTGGAGAAGTAGAAGGTGCGCTCATCCGTCATCCAAATAGCGGTCGGCACCGTCTGGTGGTGGGGGAGCGTGTTGATGGCTGGGAGCTCACTAGCGTGGACCCCAGATCGGTCCGATTTAAGTCAGTCGCTGGTGGATCGCAAGCAGAGCTGAACATGGCGTTGGCGACAGTGAAAGTGTTGCCAGTGCCAAGTGTTAAAGGCGGCACAGCAGGTGCTGCGACGTCGAACGTTGAACAAAGACCAAAGGCAGCAGAGGCAGCAGAGGCCGCAGAGGCGCCTGAGATCATTACGCCAAGTTTTGGGGATTTTTATGGTGGGCCAGCAGAAAAGCGGGACTGAGACAGTTGCAACACGTCGCAGCATGATGCTGTGGAGCAATGGTAGGTCGTCAGATGCGAGAGTCGCGCTATTCGGATCGGCGACGCTGCTGAGGACGCTGCTATTGCTCGTTCTGGTGGGCCTGAGTGGTTGCACCACCTTGAATCATGCTGGTGAGCAAGGTGAGCGCTCGCCGCTCGCCGTTAGCACCCCGGCAGCCCCTGATGATCGACAGCCGGAGGGCCGGGCTGCGTCCAGCGAGTCGGATTCAGAGACGCCTGACAAAGCGGACCGAATCATCGCTGGCGACGACAGTAGCAGCGTTTTGCTGCCAGATATAAGAGAACCGCTGTCCCTTTACGGCGATGCGGTGAGTATGAACTTCGAGGAGGCGCCGTTAGCAGACGTAGTGCACTCCATCCTCGGCGATACGCTCAACCTTGACTACATCGTCGAGCACCCTATTCGGGGTCAGGTGACGGTTCGCACTAGGACGCCTGTCCCCCGCGATCAGCTCTTACCGATTATCGAATCGTTATTGTTAAACAATGGTGCGATTTTAGTCCGTGGCCCTAACGACAGGTTCTTCGTGAGCCGGGCAGGGGCCAGCAATACGATGGTGCCCCGCTTCGATAATGCGGAGTCCAAGATGCAGGGCTATGCCAATATTATTGTGCCGTTAGAGCACATCAGCGCGTCTGAAATGTCGCAAATCCTGACGCCAGTGGCGCCAGAGGCGGCCTTTGTCAGGGTCGATAGTAAGCGCAATTTACTGATACTCGCGGGGACACAGCTTCAGCTTGATGGCTGGCTGGATATTATCGCGACGTTTGATGTTGACCAGTTGGCTGGGACGTCGGTGGGCGTTTTCCCTGTGATGCGTGGGGAAGTCAGCGAGGTTTTTGAGGAGGTCATGCACATCCTGGAGACGGCAGATGCTGATGCGAGCAGCGGGTTTTCCGCCATGGTAAGGGTCTTGCCGGTAGAGCGTCTCAACAGCATTTTAGTGGTTTCGCCTCGCGCTCAATATGTTGAGAAAGTGGGGGGCTGGATAAGCGAGCTCGATAATATTCAGGAATCCGCGGCTGACAGTACGCTCCACGTTTATCAGGTCATCAACGGCAACGCTGACAATTTAGCGTCATTGCTGAGCTCACTCTATGGTGAGGGTTCCGGTGGTGGTAAAGCGCCGTCATCACAGGTGGCACCGGGGATGCAGGCGCAAACCCGTCGCTCGGGCGGTGGCGGAACGGGCGGCAGTATGCCGGCAACGGGCGGCGCCAGCTCGGGCGGAGTCAACTTCACTTTGGACGATACCATCAGGGTAGTGTCCGATCGCTACAACAATTCTTTGCTCATTTACGCCTCGACCCACGAGTACACCAAGATCAGAAAGATATTGGAGAAGCTGGATGTGGTTGCCACCCAGGTGCTGATAGAGGCCAGCATCGTCGAGGTGACGCTGACCGATGATCTTCAATATGGCCTGGAGTGGACATTTCAAAATGGGATCGGCAATGACTACTCCGGCGCAGGTGCGCTGAACCTTTTGGGCGGCGACATTGGCCCGGTGGCGCCGGGTTTTTCTTACACCGTGATGAACAAGGCGGGGGAGATGGCGGCGGTGGTCAACGCGCTGGCGGAAAAGTCACTGGTCAACGTGATTTCGACGCCATCGGTTATGGTGCTCGACAACCATACCGCCTCCATCCAAGTCGGGATCCAGCAACCTATTCAGTCGCGGCAATCAGTGACCGATGGTGGCGTGTCGCAGACATCGATCGAGTACAAAGATACGGGAGTGAAGTTGGAGGTCACGCCATCGGTAAACGACGGTGGGTTGGTGACACTCGAGGTGATTCAGTCGGTCACAGACGTTGGCACGATTGATGCGGCAACGCGACAGCGGAGCTTTAACGAGCGCAGCGTGAGCAGTAAAGTGGCAGTGAGGGATGGCGACTCGGTCGTTCTGGGCGGCTTGATTCGCGACAACGAGACGACTGGCAAGAGCGGGGTACCGCTTCTGATGGACATCCCTGTCCTGGGCAGCCTATTCAGTACGACCACCGACGTGTCAGCCAGAACGGAGCTGTTGATTTTTATCACGCCGAGGGTGCTGGACTCTGATCGCGAGCTTCGGGACATCACGAATGAGATGAGGCAGAGAATGAGAGGCTTGCAAAATTTCGAGGATTTGCCGGGGGGGCTAAAGACAAGTTCCGAGCCGTCAGGCGGTTCTTAATTAGTGTCGGGCAGGGGTGGAGCTGGCACACGGGGGAGAAGTAATCCTCGGTCAGCGTGTGAGGTCGGTACGAGGATAATCACTTGGAGCGAATCGTTTTGTGCAGAGTTCTGATCTACCTGATGGCGATACTGGCGGCGATCGGGGGCGGCGGATGTAGCCTGCTTGAGTCTAGGTCTCCCGAGGAAATCATTGCGGATCGAGCAATGGCTCAGGCCCGGTATCTCATGAACGCGGACTACGAGTCTGCGGTGACCTATGTGGTTCCGTCGTACCAAGGTAGCGCGCGCGCTAAATTCTATCCGGCGGAATTTGTCGGTTCCGCGACTTGGACAGATGCATCAGTGGTCTGGGTGAAGTGTGATGAAGCGTTAGAGCCTGATCGCTGCAGGGTGAGATTATGGGTATACGGTGGGCCCACAGTGGGGCGAGCGAGTTCACGCGGCGATGATATACCGTGGACATGGGAGACGGTGTGGATAAAGATCAACGGAGAGTGGTACCAATTCCTCGGTTGAGCTATCGGTTTTGTGAAATTTGCAAAATAAATGCTATTTTTTGGGAATATTAACCGCACTTACGCGTCAAAATGATTGCAAGTGTCGCATTCATGCATACACTAGCAGTGCTGGGCGGGTTTTGGACTGCCCAGAAAGGGCCCTTAGCAATAGGAGTGAGAACTTCGAGTGTTAAGGGTTGACTGGGGAGTCCGGCGGCTTATCACAATTCACGGCCGTGTTACGTAGTGATGCGTCGTGTGGCTCGCTAAGTAAATCAAACGTTTGAACGACTTTTAGGAGCGATTCATGAAAAAGAACATCTTATCTCTTGCTGTGGCGTCTAGCGTCGCGGGCTTGGCGGTAACCGCCCAGGCTGCGATGTACTTGAACCCAGAGGGTACGGGCGAAGTGTTGCTGTTCCCTTACTACAACGCACAGAACGGCAACGAAACTTCTATGCACATTGTGAACACAACCGCTGATGCGAAGGCTCTCAAAGTCCGCTTCATGGAGTATGTGAACTCGCAAGAAGTGCTCGACTTCAACCTGTACATGTCTGCAGGTGACCACTTTGCATTCACTATTTTCCAGAATCCTAATGGCGATGGTGGCGCGATTATTACGCGCGACAACTCTTGCACCGTCCCAGAACTGGGTACGGGCAGCGGCGACTTCGGCGGCACCCAGACTGACAACGCGGACGGCACTACCACTCGCATACAGCCTTTCGTGAATTATGCTTACGGGGTTTCTGGCACCGGTGTTACTGCAGATAACTTCAGCTCAATCACGCGCTCCTTGGCCGGCCACGTTGAAGTGTTGCCGATATA
>JBELDB010000124.1:0-4437 GCA_042094525.1 Congregibacter sp.
ATGCGGGTGATAGTCTTGAAGCGATCCGACTGCAAGCTGTCGAGACTGATGTTGACGGAGTTCACGCCGGCGTTGCGAAGGGCGTGCCCGGAATCGGCCAAATGGCTGCCATTGGTGGTCAGCGCCAGCGTATCCAGACCCGCCAAGGAGCCGAGGCCCTCAAACAGCTCGCTGACGCCGCGGCGAATCAGCGGTTCACCGCCGGTAACACGGATTTTACGCACCCCCAACTCGGTGAACAGCTGAGCGGTCCTGAGCAGTTCCTCGATGGTCAGCACCTCCGACCGAGGTAGAAATTGCATGGTCTCTGCCATGCAGTATTGGCATCGAAAATCACAGCGGTCTGTCACGGACAGACGGAGGTACGAAATCCTGCGATCGAAACGATCAATCAGCTGTGTCGGGGCATCAAGGGGCATCAAGGGAGTTTACACACGGGCGCGAGTTCGGGAGCATACAGGAGATGAATAGTATGACCTATCTGGACCCCAGAAAAACCATATGGCCTGGCCTGATCACCGCAGTGGTCCTGGCATGGTGGCTACAGTCAGCGGGGCAGCCGTCCGCGATTACGATTACCGCGGTGGTCGCCTGGTTGTGCATGGCCTGGTGGATCTTCGAGCCTATTCCCATACCTGTGACATCCCTTCTGCCCATGGCCGTCTTCCCTGTCACCGGCGTCTTGACTGCAGAGCAGGTAGGCGCCTCAGTCGGGTCGCCGCTGATTATTCTGCTGATGGGCGGTTTTCTCCTGTCCCGGGGCATGGAAAGCACGGGGGCGCATCATCGGGTGGCGCTGACCGTGGTGAACTTGGTCGGTGGTCAGCGACCGCACCGGCTAGTGCTGGGGTTTATGTTGGCGGGAGCACTGCTGAGCATGTGGATTTCCAATACCGCATCGGCGCTCATGCTGATGCCCGTCGCGCTGGCGGTGCTGGCTTCTTGCTCCGACCGCGGGCAATTGGCCGCGCCGCTATTACTGGGTCTGGCCTGGTCCTGCAGCATTGGCGGGCTCGGGACGCCGATCGGCACCCCGCCCAACCTGATTTTCATGCAGGTTTATCAAGAGAATACTGGGCAGGTGGTCAGCTTCGGTCAGTGGATGTCCTGGGGTGTGCCGGTGGTCGCGGTGCTGTTGCCCTTAGCTTGGTGGTGGGTCACGCGTGCTTTGCCCCGCGAAATTGGCATTTCACTGCCTGCAGTGGGGCCCTGGCGGAGTGCCGAGCGGCGGGTGCTGACGATTTTCGCGCTGACCGCGCTCGCGTGGATCACCCGGGCCGAGCCGTTTGGCGGCTGGCAGACGTGGTTTGGTTTGCCCAATGCCAACGATGCGTCGGTTGCGCTGCTGTCCGTGTTGGCACTGTTTATCGCGCGTGACAATCGAGGCGAACCATTGATCGAATGGCAACAGGCAAGCCAGATTCCCTGGGGCGTCCTGCTGCTGTTCGGCGGCGGCATTTGCCTTGCCAGAGCGTTTGTGGCCTCCGGCCTGAGCGCCCAAGTGGGTGACGGTCTGACATCGGTAGCGGCGTTGCCCATTTACGTCATGATGCTGCTCTTGGCTCTGGCGGTCACCTTTTTGACCGAAGCCACTTCGAATACCGCCACCACTGCGCTGTTGCTTCCCGTATTGGCTGCCGTGGCGCTTGCCGTTGAACTGGATCCGCTTTGGCTGATGGTGCCCGCTGCCATGAGTGCCAGTTGCGCGTTCATGCTACCGGTAGCGACCGCGCCCAATGCCGTGGTGTTCGGCAGTGGTGAGCTACCCATTCAACGGATGGTCAGAGAGGGATTCGTGTTGAACCTAATCGGAGCTGTGGTGATCGCCACGGTCGCTTGGGTAATGCTGGCCTAGCGAGTCCATGATCTTATTTCCCGAGGCATTAGGGTGGTGAATCGTGCGCCATACAGTAGCGTGGCGCACGAACGAGACGGCGTTAAAGTAATGCCATCATGGTCTCTGCGGAACTGACGTCGACGCCCGGGCCTTCCTCGATGTTGAGGTGGGTCACTTTGCCGTCTTCGACAATCATTGCGAACCGCTGGCTGCGGGTCCCCAGGCCAAATCCGGAGCCGTCTAGCTCTAGGCCCAATGCCGCAGTCAGCTCGCCGTTACCGTCGGCAAGCATGATGATCTCGTCGGCATTCTGCGCCTTGCCCCAGGCACCCATAACAAAGGCGTCGTTGACTGACATGCAGACAATGCTGTCGACGCCCTTGCTCTTGATGGTGTCTGCATTGACCACGTAACCGGGCAGGTGGGTCATGGAGCAGCCCGGGGTGAAAGCGCCGGGTACGGCAAACAGCACGACTTTCTTACCGTTGAACAGGTCTGAGGTTGAGACGGGTCCGGGTCCCTCGTCTCCCATGACGGATAGCGTGCAGCTCGGGATGCAATCCCCTACGGCAATAGTCATATCAAATACTCCCAATAAAGGTGAACGACCAGCCCGCTAGTTAGACTGGCGCGGGCGATAACGACTCGGAATAGTAACTCATGGGGCGTGCGTATCGAGCAGTCTGGCATCGATTATTTCGCACTCACGATAAAAATCACTCTGTTGTTCACCCAGGTACGGCGCACAGTGCGAGAGCACCTGCAGCACAGCGCGATGGATGGTCTGCTGCGGCGTTTGCGTCGACCTCGCTAATTGCTCAAAGCTCAACCAGTACATCAGCGTCATCGCCATGCTGTCTGCAACATGATCAAGCCGCTGTGGATGAGCACTGATGTCCACAGAGGCCAGAAGTGTCGTTGCTAATTGTTTGGTGGTTTGGCGTTTGAGTGACAGCAGCCGGGTCATGCCCCGGTCAATTTCTGGGTAGCGCTGCATCAGATCGGTCTGGTTCAAATACAGGAATCGGTACTGGTACATGACTTCCATCAGTACGGTCAAAAATAACCAGCTCCGTTCCAGGGGGTTGCTGTCTTCGAGGAAAGCTTCTTCCAGTATGGGGGCCGCTAGCGTTCCCGCGAGTTCCCGGTAGCACTGAGAGAACAGTGAGGAGAGGACCGCGTCTTTACCTTTGTAGTGGTAATAGAGATTGCCCGGGCTGATGTCCAGCTCGAGTGCGATGTCACTGGCTGTGACATTACGCTCCCCGCGCTCATTGAAGAGCTCGGTGGCGACGACCAGAATGCGTTCGGCAGTTTTCATGAGACCCCAGTGTACCGTGCCCAGACGGCGTACGATGCGCCGCGTATTGAAGGCCAGGCTGCCCACTGCATCGAGTTGCCGATGCTCACGTGAATCTGCGCACGGTTTGACGGGTTCCCGCTGCATCGCCTTGCAAGCGGACATCCACAAAAAAGGGGAGCAACGCTCCCCCGAAAAAAACGGACTTTAAAAGGTGGGTTTAGGCAGCTTTACCAAACTTGGTCTTCAGATCGTCAAAGCGGGATTTCGCTTTTTTCATCTGTGCTTCCAGCTTGGAGCGATCAGCCAGTGAATCGAGCTCCAGATCAGCCAGGGCTTTCAGCGCCTCTTTCTCGACAGCCGTGCCACGCTTAACCAATGACTTGTAGAGATCCTCGGCCTGCTTGCGACGCTCGCTGAGGCGAGTTTGTGCCTCGTCTACCTGCTCCTGCAGATTGGCGAACTGTTCCAGTACCTGATCGTAGGCCTTGCCGTATACACCCAGGCCTGCGAGCAACGCGTTGCGGCCGGTATCGATGGCCTTGGGTCGCGCTCGGGTTTTGGCTTTGGTGCTGGCCTTGGCCTTGGTTTTGGCGGCGGGCTTTTTCTTCGCTGGCGCCTTTTTAGCCTTGGCCGGAGCTTTCTTTACCGCAGCTTTCTTCGCTGCAGCCTTGGGTGCTGCTTTGCTTTTGGCTTCTGCCATGATGTTTCTCCTCATTGAGGTGCGTTGAAATCGGGGAGAAGTGTGGCGTCGAAAATTAGAATCTGCCCTCTAAAAACCTGCGAGGCCTTGGCAATTTTCCCTGTTTGTGGCGCCGGTGAGGGGAGTGAGCCGACGGCGGAGAGTGCCTGCGGGCAGTCGTCTCGGCAGCAAAATGGCTGTTTCACGAGGTCTTGGCGGCAAAAAGTGAACAAACCCTATGCAAATGGCGTTTGGTAGCTTTGCACACTGGCCTGAATACCCCTTGCGATCGTATCAAGCTACACTCGTGCGCCACTCCGCAGGCTGCAGCAGATAGTTGCACCGGGCGTGAGGCGGTTAGCCGTCGTGCGAATGACCATTGTCCTCTTCGCGAACCCATCCGGATGGCTTGAAACGCCCGCGCTGGGCCCCCATTCATTAAGTATTGGATATTAGTGATTCAGAGATGACCGAGACCAGTGGTAAAAGCACTCGTTTTTCGCGCCGCCGATTATTCGGGTCGGCGGCGTTTACGGCTGCCGGTTTGGCTGTCTGTTTTGTGGTGCTGGTGGGCAAACCGCAAACCCAGCCGACCCAGTTTCCGGAACCGCGCCGCCC
>JBELDB010000125.1:0-4433 GCA_042094525.1 Congregibacter sp.
CGGTCGTGTGTCCACAGCCAGTGACCGATGCGGTGAATTTGCAGCGCCTGAAAGCCCTTGAAGTACAGAAACGGAATGTACAGCTCGTGGCAGGCTGAATCCCGATCAAGAATGGCGTTCAGGTCATCGCGAATCGCGCCTCTGATATCGCTATCATCGCGCAGTGCCTCAAGAATCAGCTCGCGCAGCATCATTGCCGGTGCGGAGGGGTTGTCGAGTAGATTGGCCAGATGAAAGCTCAGCGAACACTCGAGTTCTTCATGATTGAGGATGGTCGCGTGCAAGAAACTCGCCAGAATAGGCTCTGCGGCAGCGGCCTCGCGGGTTTCGCTGCAGATGCGTTCCCAAATGGGATCACCGTTCTGCATTTGTTTGATGCCGTCGCGTTGTGTGGCTGTCATCGATTCTGCTCCGCGCCCCTCGGGGCTTCATTGCAGGGAGGCGAAGGTTAGCGTTTTAGACGGCCCTTAGCTAGTTGACGCATTTACCCCGAAAACGCCACAGGGTGTGGCCCCGATCTGCATACTTTCGCTCAAACAAAGTCATCGGTGAGTCGGGGCGGAACGATTCTGCCTGACCATTGATGCCAACGAGGGCGGCCGCCTGAGAGAACTCCCTCACGAAAATATCCCAGTTAGTGCGCAGCTCCAGTATGCCACCGAGCCTCGACAGCACGGGGAAAGCGCCGTGCCCGTGAACCCGTCTTTTGATCTGAGAAGCCTTGGGCCAGGGGTTGGGGTATAGGAGCCAATGGCTGTGTAGTGTGAGGTCGGCTTCCACAAGGCAAAGCCAAAACGGCTCGGCCTCAGCGCGAAGCAGCAGATAATTTCGTGCTCGGGTGGCTTGATGTTTTGCCAGCCGATGCGCCGACTGATCGATGCCGACCACCAGCGCATCCGGATGCGCCGCAGCGATGAGTGCTGTGCTCATGCCGGTCCCGCAGAATGAATCGAGGATCAGAGGTCTTTGTTCATGCTGCGAGCGTTCGAACAGCTGCTCGAAAGCCTCTCGGGTATGCGCGGGGCAGGGTTTACGCCATGGGTGATCCTGATGGTGTTGCACAATCTCTGCGAGATCAGGATGGGGTGCCATCTGGTCTGTCTTTAGCACCGGTGCAGTATGCAGAGGCAGATCTGTTTGCGGAGAGTCAGTCACCTTGCCATCATACCCCGCTACTCGAGCCGGTCTGGTCATAACTGAAAGCATGCGCGAAGATCTTCGCCCTTATTGGGTCAAACGTACCTACCTCGCCTTCCGCGCAGCCTGGATCGACTGGTTTGTGCGACCCCGGTGTGCCTATCTTGGAACTCACGCGACCATCATGGCGCCCTGGTATGTCGATATCTCGGGGCCGAACATTCGCATCGGGCATTCGTTCACTGCCATCAACACGACCAGTCAGCGGGTACAGATTGGTGTTTGGGGGCGCGAAGCAGGGCAGGGTGGTATTACCCTAGGCAACGCATGCCTCATGAGTCCGGGTTCCCGCATCAGTGCCAGCGACGAAATCGTTCTCGGCGACGGGTGCATGCTCGCCAACGGCGCCTACATCACCGATTCAGATTGGCATGGCCTTTACGATCGCATAGAGCGTGCCGCCAAGCCCACACCGGTTAGGCTGGGCGATAACGTTTGGGTTGGAGACCATGCCACTGTATTGAAAGGTGTGGCCATTGGGGATAACAGTGTGGTTGCTGCGAGAGCGGTCGTCACCAGCGACGTGCCCGCCAACGTGGTGGTCGCGGGCAATCCGGCGAAGGTGGTGAAAACCCTCGACCCGGATACGCCACGCTACACGCGGGCCGATCTCTACGCCGATCCCGACAAAACAGCGCAACAGTTCAAAGAGCTTGATCGTTATGTGTTGGGAAAAAACCGCTTCTGGTTCTGGGTGTGGACGCTGATTTATCCCGGTGCTCGCCGAGGCGGTTGAACCGGACTCGGCTCAGTCGAGCAATGGTTACAAGAGCCGCAGTGGCTCCTCTTCGAGTAATGCCAGCTGCTCCCGAAGCGCCAAAACTTGGTCGGCCCAATAACGTTCCCGACCGAACCACGGAAACGCGGCGGGAAAAGCGGGGTCATCCCACCGCCGGGCGAGCCAGGCGCTGTAGTAGACCATCCTGGCGGTGCGCAGTGCTTCAATCCACTTAATCTCTCGTGGGTTAAAGTCGTTGAATTCCTCATAGCCGGCAATCAATTCGGCGAGTTGCATTTCTCTCTGTGAGCGATCGCCTGAGAGAAACATCCATAAGTCCTGTATCGCGGGCCCGGTGACGCAGTCATCAAGATCCACAAAGTGTGGCGTGTCGTCGCGCCAGAGAATGTTGCCGACGTGACAGTCGCCGTGCAAGCGAAGCCCATCCGCCGGGCTGTAGTCAGACATCAGCCGCGTCGCACGATCGACCAAGTCCTTGCCCAGACTATCCCAGGCCGGACGCAGCTCGGCGGGCATCCATTCAGTGCTGAGGTAGTCGAGAGGTTCGATCAACCAGCGCTCCAGCGTGTAATCGATACGCTCATTGAAATGAGCGGAGCCGCCCACGCCATGCATGCGCCCCAATGTACGACCTAACCCGAGCAAGTGGTCAAAGTTGTCGAGCTCCGGTGCATGACCACCTCGCCGGGGAAAGGCGGCGATCAGAAAGCCCTGAGCCTCCTGCAGTGTTGCGCCGTCAATTTCCATCGGCGCAACCACAGAGAGACCGTTATCGACCAACTCCTGCGCGTACGCATGCTCTTCCAGAATTTGTTCGCGGGTCCAGCGTCCTGGCCGGTAGAACTTCACGATGACCGGGTCGGCATCTTCGATGCCCACTTGATAGACGCGGTTTTCATAGCTGTTCAGCGCGAGTAGCCGCAGGTCACTGCGCAAGCCAATGGCTTCAGCGCAGTCGACCACGCAGTCCGGCGTCAGGCCTTCAAAAGGATGGGTCATGGGTCATCCGTGAATGAAAGTGCCTATATTACCTCGCATGGTAAGGCGCCGGCGTTCTCGCGAGGCACCAGACATCTACTGATCGCGCTCCCGCTAGCTTCAAGGCGCTTGCAGCGCCCCTCACCGTAGCGCCGGTAGTCATAACGTCATCTATAAGAGTGATGTGGTGACCGGCTACTTTTGGGTGAGCGCGAAACCGATCTTGGGCCCCTGTGAGGCGCTTCTTGCGATCCAGCTCGTGTTGCGGCGGCCTGTAACGCAGGTTCCTAAGCCACGGCCGCACCACTATCCGTTCAGCATGCCGAGATCGGACTGCTTGAGCCAGTAACCATGTGTGATCGAAACCTCGACTCATCTGGCGGCGCCACTGTGTAGGGATTGGCACCAGCATGCGCTGGCTCGCGGCGTAATCCGGGTCTCTGGGGTTTTGACAGGCTGCAGGCAAACTTTTCACTAGGAGGTCCGCCAGAAGCGGGGACAAATGGGGTCGGTTCTGAAACTTCCACAGGTGGATGAGGTCTCTGATGCCGGTGCGCATCAGGTAGGGGGCGTGGGAGCCGACCACCTCGGATGGCTGGTTGAGACATGTTGGGCAGAGCGCCCGCTCCGCAACACACTCAAAGTCCAATCGGCTGATCGTCGGTGAATCGGTGAGTTGCAGCGGAAGGGCGCAGCGGCAGCAGGCATGACGATTGCGGCTGAATCCATGTTCGCAGTCAGCACAGATTGCGCGCGCGGCCTTGTGCTGTCGCCGACAAATGACACACGTTGCGGGTATGAGCCACTTTACCCCCTCCACCACAACATGACCGATGTTTTGCCAGCGACCCATCGATATTGCCCCCTCGCCGTTGCCCATTCACCGCAGCCCGACAACCCCCTATCCCACTCCTGATTGCTGAGACGCCAATGCGCGCGGCGCCTTCATTGGGTTGCAGTGAGTGGCCTGCAGTTTCGTTCAGTGCCAAGCGGGGGTGGATATCCCGCGGGCGTGCCGAGGCCGACCAGCAATTCAGATAGTCTGCCAACGCTTTGGTCATGCGGGAACATCATGAGCGCTTGTTAGAGAGCAGCGGGAGTTGTTCTTATCTGTTCCTTGGTGCTGGCACGCTTAACCGATACAGTTGGATTTCAGATCAGAGTGATTGAGAGATCGTGCAACAACCAGAATCCCAACACAGCGTGGAAGAGCCCCCAAAGCTCTCACAGGCGGATCAGGCCAAGGTCGATGGTTTTCTCGAGCGGGGTGTTAACTCGGTTGAGCGCAGACCCTTCAGACCGCTGCGTTTGATTTTCTTGTTAATGGCGGTGGTAGCCGGGTTCAGTTTGCTGAGTCAGGGCATCGCCCAGTGGGCGGGTATTTATTGATATCAACCCAATCTTGGACCGTATTGGGGGTTTTGGTATTCTGCGCGCCTCGGTGTGTGGCGCAGCCTGGTAGCGCACTTCCTTCGGGAGGAAGGGGTCGGAGGTTCGAATCCTCTCACACCGACCAACT
>JBELDB010000126.1:0-4396 GCA_042094525.1 Congregibacter sp.
CGCGTCGTGGTGGGCTGCTTCTCAAGTAACGTGGCGAGGATGCAAACCCTGGCGAGCATCGCCCAGCTGACAGGCCGCTATCTAGGGGTATTGGGCCGTTCCGCGGCGGGGATGGCCCGATGCGCTCAGCAAGTCGGGTTGCTGGCAGACAATTTTCAGCCCATTCACGCGGAGCATTTGGGATACCTGCCCCCGGCAGAAGTGCTGGGCGTGGCAACCGGCAGTCAGGGGGAATGGGGAGCGGCACTGCACCGTCTCATGATGCAAACGCATCCCGATCTGGTGCTTGAGGCCGGCGACACCGTCATTCTCTCCTCCAAGACGATTCCCGGAAACGAGGCGTCAGTGCAGCGCTTGATCGAGGGCTTGCGCGGCCGCGGCATTCAGGTGGTCTCTGCGGACGAGAGCGAGCAGACCCTGCATGCTTCCGGCCACCCGTGCCAGGGAGAGCTGGCGGACCTTTATCAGCTTCTGAGACCGACGCTGGCGATTCCGGTGCATGGTGAGGCCGAGCATATGAAGGCCAATGCCGATGTGGCGCGGGAGAGTGGCGTCGATGTCACATTGACCGGGGTGAACGGGGATCTTTTTTATCTCAGCCCCACACCGGGTGTGCGGCGGCGCTACGCCGAGGTGGGGCGTCTGCAGTGGTGTGAGGAGACGGAGCGGCTGATTGGCGCTCCCTGAGTATTCTAGCGTTGACGCTTGGGCTGAATCAGGGTGCGTCTTCCATACCCGTCGCGCGCCGCGCCGCAGCCCGCTCGGCATCGGCAGTGTTGATCCAACGATAGGTCAGGTAGTACTTAAAGATGTTGGAGACGTACTGCACCGTTTCGCGCCCCACCTGCTCCGCTACGATCACCTCGACGTTATCGAACCACAGGTTGGGGTCGTAGCCCCGCTCTCCCGCTTCGCGCCGCAGCCGGCGAATCCGCCCGGGTCCGGCGTTGTAAGAGGCCAGTGCCAGCAGGGAGCCATTGATTTCGTCGAGTTCGGGACCACTAAAATAACGCTCTTTCAAAAACGCCATATATTTGGCGCCGGCCTCAATATTGGGCTCCAGCTCATCGATGTTGGGGATGGCGACGTTTTTGTCTTCGGCCGTGCTCGGTAACAACTGCATCACCCCGACGGCACCCACGTGACTGCGCACGGTTTGGTCAAGACGCGATTCCTGAAAGCCTTGGGCCGCCAGCAAGGTCGGGTCCATACCGTAATCGGTGCCATATTTTCTAAACAGCGCTGACAGTTTGCGGTAGCGCCCCAACTCGTCGGCGCCCGCGGCATTTTCTGTCCAGTCAAAATCGCGGATGTAACGGTTGCGGATAATGTTGCCGAACAGCGTGCCCTCGCGGTTGTCTTTGAGGAACGTATTCAAAAAAACTTTTAGTTGCGGACTATCTGGCCGTATTGCCCAGGCGAGGCGCGCGCCCTCGCGCAGCACCAGATCATTCCGGACGGTGACGCCAGTGAAGACCTCGCGCCACATTTGCGGTTTGTAGTCATCGACCACGGCCCAGGGCAACAGTCCGGTGTCGACCATTTCGATCAGGTCTTCATCCTCCAGTGACTCATCGACTGCCTCAATGCGGATCGGTGCTTGACCCTGCGCAACCAGTTCTTGGCTCAGTGCACGCACGCTTTCTGCATAACTACTTGAGAGACGCAGGTAAACGGTTTTACCTGATAGATCTGCCAGCGAACCAATACGCGGTGCACTCGGGCCGGTAATAAGGACTTCTTTTAGGGGCTTGCTCACCGGGTTGGTGAAGTCGACCTCTGCTTGCCGATTGTCGGTCACGGTGGTGCCCGCCATGACAATATCGCCATAGCCCGCCTGCAGCGCAGGGAAGAGCTGGTCCCTTGCTACGGGGATGACAGCGACCTGCACAGTCAGCAAGCCTGTCTTGAAGGCTTCGTTGACCACTTTTTGCAACTTATCGGCGTATTCCTGAACAGTTCCGCGAGGACCCCCTTCAAGAAAGTAGCGGCCTGGGCCGTACACGGTCAGCACACGAATAGCCCGGCGCTCGACCATTGTGTCGAGATCGCCAAAGTGCGGCATGACCCCGAAGCGTTTCAGGCCCCCAGAGCTCGCGTCTGTTTTTCCGGTCGGCGCATCGTTGGTCTCTGTGTGGCCGAATGCCGTGTCGACGCTCGCCAGAGTGCTTTCTGGTGGCAGAGCCGATGGCTCAGATGCCGCAATTGGCGCTTCCGGGACTTCCGCCACACTCTCACCACCACACCCGGTGAATAGGAGCGGCAGAACTAACATGCCCGCTAGCAGGGCGCTTGGCAGAGTGTCAGCTAACAATGAACGCATGTAGAGACGTTTCCTGATCAGTTGGCGACTTGTGTTGCTCGCCGCGGGTTGTGTCATCGTGCCGCCATCGATGAAATCTCATTTCACCTGACAGTCCAGTACCAACTTACCAAAATGTGTCCCCAAGCGCATATGCTCGTGAGCTTCCAGCACGTCAGTCAGGGGGTATGTTTTGTCGACGATGGGTTGAATATCGCCCGCGATCACCTGCGGCCAAATGCGTTTACGAATCGCGGTGAAGCAGCGCGCGCGCTCCGCGGTGTCGAGTCTCCGAAGCGTGCTACCTGTCAGTGTTAAGCGCTTCATAAATAGCGTGGCGAGGTTGATCTCGCTTTGCATACCACGCATCACGCCGATGCAGACAATGCGACCGTCTGGTGCCGCAAGATCCAGATTGGCCTGCATCAGGTCGCCGCCTGCAATGTCCAGAATGACGTCGATTTGCCCACTATAGCCAGCGTTGGTGAACTGCTCGGTGAGGCTGCCTTCGCGATGATTTGCGACAAAAGTCGCGCCCAGTGCCTTGACGGCATCACATCGCGACGGCGAGCCTGCGGTAGAAATTACGTTAGCGCCAAGGGCGGCGGCCATCTGGACGCCGATCGAGCCGATACCGCTGCTGCCCCCGTGGATCAACGCTGTCTCACCCGCTGACAGTTGGCCCCGCTCCATGACGTTGTACCACACCGTTAACAGCGCCTCGGGCAGCGCGGCACCTTGTTCAGTGGAAAGGTTGTCCGGCAAGGCGAGGCAGTGATCTTCGCGGGCGATGGAATGAGAGGCATAGCCGCCGCCATGGGTCAGTGCGCATACTCGATCGCCGACTTTTAGCGCCGTGCAATGCTCACCCAGCGCGACAACCTGGCCGGCAACTTCCAGTCCCGGTATAGGGGACGCGTCCTCGGGCGGTGGATACAGTCCAAGGCGCTGCAGCAGATCAGCGCGGTTGATGCCTGCATGGTCCACAGCGATCAGCACCTCTTCCGGACCGGGCGTGGGCGGCTTGTCGCTGATGATATTAGCGAGCTCCGGGGTCTCGAAGTGGATGTAGTGTCTCTCCATAGTGCGAATCTTTCCTTGCGGTGGCTATCGGACTGTTGTCCGTGGAGCAGTGAAGATAGACTACCGCGACAAGAAAATCTCTGGGAGACATCGCCATGTTGCGATCCATGCCGGTTAGGCGATTCAAGCGCGGTTTTAAGTTGGGATTGATCAAGTTGTTGATCGGTAATAAGGCTAACGGTGTGCACCTGTCTTATGTGGGGCAAGGCGCCAGTGCGGACCTGTGTCGGCGCATTGCCGATATTGGCCATACTGACGTTCTGGTGGTCACTGACAAGGCGCTGAAGGAGCTGGGTCTTGCGGAGCGGGCGCTGGCGTCTCTTGCGGAAGCGGGAGTGAATCTCCACTGGTATGCCGGCGTCGACCCTGACCCCACTTTCGCGCATGTGATGGAGGGTGCTCAGGTGCTGCGGGCGGCGGGTTGTACGGCGATCGTGGCGGTGGGGGGCGGATCCTCTATGGATGCGGCGAAGATCATCGCCTGCACCCGCACCAGTGACGAGTCACCCGACAAATGGGTCGGTCTGAACAAAGTGCCCGACGATGTCCTGCCGATTTACGCCATTCCCACAACCTCCGGTACCGGCAGTGAGGCAACGATGGGGGCGGTCATTAAAGATCCGGAAGAGAAGCTCAAGCACATCATTGTAGGCGAGGACCTGCTGCCACAGGCGGTCGCGCTGGACCCGGATTTGTTACTGGGATTACCGGCACCGGTCACGGCGGCAACGGGTATCGACGCTCTCACTCATGGCATCGAGGCGTATATCTGCATTTGGGATCGAGGCACGCGAAAAGAAAACGGCCGTCTTGCTATTCAGGGCGTTTTCCGCTGGCTTGAGCAGGCGGTGAAGCATCCCGAAGATCTGGAGGCCCGCCAGGGCATGGCGGTGGCCGCTTACCACGCGGGTATTGCGATCAACCAGGTGGGTGTCGGTAATGTCCATGCGATTGCACACCAGCTGGGCGCCCGTTACGGCATTCCCCACGGACAGGCCAACGCGCTAGCGT
>JBELDB010000127.1:0-4380 GCA_042094525.1 Congregibacter sp.
GGCGAACATGAAATAACACGACAATGCCTCGCCAGCTTATCAGTCAGTGATCCCGGTCTTCCGATTGAGATAATCGTGGTGGATGACGCCTACAGTGAGCCCCTCGACACCGGTTCTCTGCGCGTCGAAGGCGTCAGGGTGATTCGCAACAAGGAGAATCTGGGGTTTCTGCGCTCGTGCAACCAGGCCATGAAGTCGGCGCGGGGCGACTACCTGTTGCTGCTCAACAATGACACGCTGGTGCACCCTGGCGCGGTCGAGACACTGCTGAGCACCTTTGAGGATCAAGAGGCGGCTGGGGCAGCGTGTGCCCAGTTGCGTTTTGCAGACGGTTCACTGCAGGAGGCGGGTGGGATCGTATGGCGGGATGGCTCCGCCTGGAACTGGGGTCGTGGCGAGGATCCTCGCGATCCACGGTTCAGCTATCCGAGAGAGGTAGATTATGGCTCTGCAGCGGCATTGATGGTGGAGCGCGCGCTGTGGGAGCGAATCGGAGGCTTTGACGAATCTTTCGCGCCGGCCTACTACGAAGATACCGATTTCTGTTTCGCAGTGCGTGCCGCCGGCTATCGTGTTATCTACCAGCCGCAGGCAGTGGTCACCCATCTGGAGGGCATCTCCCACGGCACCGACACGGGTGCCGGGATGAAATCGCATCAGGTGACCAATCAGGGGCACTTTACCGAGAAGTGGCGGGGTGTGTTGGACAGTCATCGCGCCAACGGCGTGGACCCCATGCTCGAGCGCGACCGGGGCGCGCGCGCCCGTATTCTGTGGGTTGAGGCGTGCATGCTGACGCCCGACCAGGACTCAGGCTCGCTGCGCACCATTCGTTTGCTGCGAATTCTGGTGCAGATGGGTTGCAAGGTGACCTTTATCGCAGACAACCTAGATGGTGCGGAGCCCTACCGAACGCAGCTCGCGAGCGAGGGTATCGAAGTCATCCATGCGCCGTATTGCCAGTCGGTCGAGGACTACCTCAAAAAGCATGGTGATGAGTACGATGTGATCACACTCTGCCGCCACTACATCGCGATTCAACATATGGCGACAGTGCGGGCTGTAAACCCCGACGCACAGATCTGGTTCGACACCATTGACCTGCATTACCTCCGCTCTAGGCGACAGTTCGCGCTCGATAACAAGAAAAGCACACAGGACCGCGCCGAGCTGGCCTACCGCGAAGAAATGTCAGTGATCGCCGATTCTGACGTGACCCTCGTCGTCAGCGATATTGAGGTCGAAGAGCTGGCCAAAGAGGCGCCGGATGCTCGCGTGGCGGTGGTGAGTAATATTCATGAGCCGCAGGCTGTTATCCCGCCTCATGAAGGCAGAGCCGGGGTCATGTTTGTGGGCGGCTTCCAACATCCCCCGAACATCGATGCGGTGGAGTCTTTTGCCAACGAGATCTGGCCCCTCTATCGGCAGCGGGTCCCTGACGCTCAAGCGTTCATTATCGGCAGCAAAATGCCGGACCGCCTGCGCCAGTTCGGTGAAGAAAAGGGTCTGACGATGCTCGGATTTGTCGAAGACCTAGAGCCGTACTACCAGCAATGTCTGATGGCGATTGCGCCGCTTCGTTATGGGGCGGGCGTGAAAGGCAAAGTGAATCAGGCGCTCAGTCACGGCATTCCTGTAGTAGGGACATCTAGCTCTTTTGAGGGGATGAAAGTCGTGGATCGAGAGCACGTGTTGATCGCCGACAACCCCGCTCATTTTGCGGAGTCGATGGCAAGGCTTCATGAGGATCCGTCTTTATGGGCCAAGCTTTCCAGTAACGGCCCCTCCTCGATAGAGGGGCAATTTTCGACTGCTGCCGCGCGAGAGACGCTGAAACAGCTGCTCTCGGCGGTTGCCCCTAACGGCCGGCCTGATTAATTGTCAGCAGAGCGTCGCTGAATCAATCCGCCAGCGAAGTCATACAGCGCCTGATCCTGCTGGTTGATATCCACCAGTTGGTCCCAAAGTTCTTGGGTCATGCTGGCTCTAAACGTCTCCAGCTGGTTTATGAGTGGCGCATCAAAATCGTCAGACGAGATGTTCTCGGCTCCGCTAAGTCGACTGGAGAACTCAATCCCGTTGTCTGCGAGAGTGGATTCGAACAAAAACACATCCTCGGTATAGTGTTCGGTTCTGGCGATGCACGTGGCGAGCCTCAGATTGTCGAATGCTAGATCCATGTCGTGAATGCAGGCTCCATTGACAATCTGCATCTGCGGCGCTCTGCAGTAAGCCCGTGAAAGCTGGTTTGCTTGGGCATTTGAAAGGCTTAGCAGTTGGGAAGGATTGCTGAGCCGCTCGGTTGCCCAAGTTTGAAATGACGCCAATCGATCCTTCATACCCAGTGCTTCCGAGGCTTCAGAGTCCCCTGATGTCTCAAATAGAAATATCGACCTGATGCGCATTAGGGGGTGTCTTAGAAACAAAGCCGGGATAAATCTGATGTTGAGTGTGGAGGGTGCGGGAAGATAGATCTGGTGTGAGGAGACGGAGATAACCTCCGGGTTGTTTTCTAAGATCTCTGCTAGTTGGTCTTGATTAATTTGAAAGCCTGCAATGGGGCCATCAAAATTAACGTGGCGGTCTCCAAAATTGGCTTCCAGAAGCTTGCTGAAGCTGGTGCCCGAATTCTTATAGATGTGGTAGTGACAGATCACTGCTCTTTTTTGCATGGCTTAGTCCTCATTGAGCCTTGGCCTGTGCTCTGTGCGGATTGAATGGCACTGAGTCGCAAGGATACTGACCTTAACGGCGGCCCGCTATAAGCCAGTCGAGCGGATAGGAGATAGAAAAGAGCTGAAAAAATGCCGACTTGGCGATCAATGGTTTCAATTGGCCAGTGTTAAAGTGTAGCGATTGTTTGGGATAACAGCTCTTTTCGCGCCGTCTTATGGGCTCTGAAGATCGGCGTTGCAGCAGTCCATGTGACAGGCATGAGGTGTTTGTGGAGCAAGCCGAAGGCTCGAATGCCGCCGCTGTCACAAGGAATAAGCATTAAACGCCGCGCGTCATTACTTGCTAGCCCGAAATCATCCTGAGGAGCGCTTTTTTGGAAGCCGCTGAAGTGACAGAACATCAAGCACCGTCATTAGGGGTTGGGGAGCGCCTGGTCGCGCGTGGTTTGCTTAGCGAGCGGGACCTCGAGCGCGCTCGTATTGCCAAACGAGAAATGGGTTGCATGCTGGGCGAGGCGCTGGTGCGTCTCGGGCTGGTTGCTGAGGCTAACCTTGTGACAGCGCTGTGTGAGGAATTAGATGTCACCTTCGTTGCCAAGGAGGGTTACCCGGAGGAGCCAGTTATTCTGCATAGCTTGCCCGAGCAGTTTTTACTGAACAATGCTGTGGTCCCCCTATCGAATTCTGAAGATAAATTGGTCCTGGCTGCGCTAAAACCGCAGGACCCCTTTATTAAAAAAGCACTTCATCTTGCGACGGGGAAGGCTGTAGAGCTCAGGCTCGGTCTGGCTTCTGACATTGAAGCAGCCTTGGAGCGTTACGCGCAGGACGAGGAGGAGGATGATCTCGATACATTCAGCGGCTTTGATGCGTCGGATGATGAGTTTGTTGAGCACCTGAAGGATCTTGCCAGCGAAGCGCCGGTCATTCAGAGGGTCAATCAGATTATTCAGCGCTCACTCGATATTGAGGCGTCGGATATCCATTTAGAGCATTTCGATGATGGCCTGCGGTTGCGGTACCGGATAGATGGCGTGCTTCAGGAGGCGAGTCAGATTAGCGACAGCAATCTCTCCGCTGCGGTTGTTTCGCGTATCAAATTGTTAGCCAATCTGAATATCGCCGAGCGGCGACTGCCTCAAGACGGCCGCATCATGATGCGCGTCAAGGGCCATGAGTTGGACCTGCGCGTGTCCACATTGCCTACTGTGCACGGCGAGGGGATTGTAATGCGCGTGCTGGACCGCGAGAGTATCAAGCTGGACCTCGCCGACATGGGGTTCAGCGAGGATACTTTTGAAAGCTATGCAGAATTACTGAAGCGCCCCCACGGGATCTTGTTGCTCACTGGCCCTACTGGCTCTGGTAAAACCACGACGCTTTATGCGTCTCTCTCCAACATGGACTCGGACTCACTGAAGGTCATTACTGTCGAGGATCCGGTGGAGTATCAGTTGCACGGAATCAATCAGATCCCCGTGCACAGCCAGATCGGCTTAACCTTTGCCCGCGCGCTTCGCTCGATATTACGTCAGGACCCCGACATCATCATGATTGGAGAGATGCGGGATACTGAGACAGCGCAAATCGCCGTTCAATCCGCGTTGACCGGTCACCTTGTCTTATCAACACTGCATACCAATACCGCCGCAGGTGCTATTACTCGTCTCGAGGACATGGGAGTCGAACGTTTTCTGATCACCGC
>JBELDB010000128.1:0-4333 GCA_042094525.1 Congregibacter sp.
AGGCCCAGAATGATGTTGTTGTCGCACTGCATCGGTTTGCCCGTTTTGCACGGCAGGCATCGCCCACACGAATGCGAGGGTAGCCCGGTTACTTTGCGACCGGGCTTCCAGTCTGTGGGGCAGTTCTGGCCCACCTCGACGATTTCACCGGCAAATTCGTGGCCCATGACGGTGCCGGAAACCAGCAGACCATCGTGCTCTTCGGTAGCGTGCAGGTCAGTGCCACAGATGCCACAGCGTTTGACCGCGATGACCACCTGTCCGGCGCCGGGTGAGGGGTCGTCAACATTCTCAATGGTGAGGGGAGTACCTGGCTCGTGGAATACTGCGGCGCGCATGGTGATGGCCTCTCTTCTGGCGTGGTCTGTGACCGGCATAGCAGCTCACAGTGTAAGTTGAAGTATCGGGCTCGTCTGCCCTGTTATTCAGGCTGGCAGTTTGCTTCGGTAACCCATTCTGGATGTTTCATTCCGCGCGAGCCAGCGCCTGCTGGTTGCTCTCCAAGTCCCGTTTCAGGCTCCCTGCGCCCATCCATAAAAAGAATACGCCTAACAGACTGATGGCGAGCGTGACCGCCATGGCGTAGCGCAGGTTGTTGTCCCCATAAGTGCTCGCAAATGCGTCGCTCAAAATACCCACGGTCAAGGGGCCCAGCCCGAGGCCAATGATGTTCAGCACGAAATACAAAATCGCAGACGCCATAGCGCGCATGCCGGGAGAGACCAGATTGTGACAGGTAGCGATACAGGGTCCGAGATACAGCGCGCCCAGAATTTGCGAGGGGATCATGGCGGCGATAATGAGCGTCGTGTCCTCGCCCAGCAGGGTGAAGTAGGCCGGGATCATGGCGGTTACCCCCCCGAGCATGGGTATCCACACATACCACCGGATATCTCTAACGCTGAGGCGGTCAGCCAGAAAGCCACCGAGGAAGGTGCCGGCAGCGCCTGACAAGCCCGAGATCAAGCCGAGAATGGCGCCCACCTCCGCCAGAGACAGACCGTGGTTCCGCATCAGGAAAGAGGGCATGAAATTGCCGTTGCCGTAAGACACAAACGCAGTGAATGCGCAGCCTATCGAGATCCACCAGAAGGTCGGTCTGCCGCGCAGGCAGTTCATGGTCTCGCTGAGGCTGGATTTGGGGGGCGTGCCACCCACATCGAACTGGCCCCGCTTGGGTTCCTTGACGACCCACAACACCGCGAGCGCGTAGAGAATGCCGGGGATGCCGATCACAAAAAAAGCATTGCGCCAGCCAAAATTCTGGGCGATCCAGCCGCCCGCGGCAAAGCCGAACAGGACACCGATGTAGATGCCCATGCTGTAAAACGACAAAGCCGTACCACGGCTGCTCGGTGGAAAGTAATCGCTGATCATGGAGTGAGAAGGCGGGGAGCCGCCGGCTTCGCCCACGCCCACGCCCAATCTCGCCGCCAACAACTGGCCGAAGTTCTGTACCAGACCGGAGATGGCGGTCATGAATGACCAAAACGCCAGCGAGGCAACGACGATATTGCGTCGATTACTTCTATCGGCCAGCCAGGCGATGGGAATACCCGCGGTGACGTAGACCAGCGCGAAGCTAAAGCCGGTCAGTAATCCCAGTTGCGCATCACTGAGCCCCAAGTCAGCTTTGATCGGTTCTTGCAGGATGACCAGAATTTGACGATCAATGAAATTAAAGGTGTAAACCAGCGTCAGCATCACGAGCACCGTCCAGCGGTAACGGATGCTCGGTGCTGAGGTCTGATCGGGGGTCATGCTTTGTCCGGGGGTAACGCACTGGAGAGGGGCATCATGCCAGCTTATGCCGTTTGTCGCACCGGAGTGTTAGCATTGGCCTATGCCTGAGAACTCAGATCGCCTGACGCATCTTGACGATGCGGGACGGGCGCACATTGTTGATGTAACCGAAAAGGCGGTGACCGCGCGCGAGGCCACCGCCACCTCCTGTGTGCGCATGCAGGCGAGGACGCTAGATGCCATTGTGGGAGGCGACACACCCAAAGGTGATGTGTTGGCGGTGGCGCGTATTGCCGGCATTCAGGCGGCCAAAAAGTGCTCGGAGTTGATTCCGCTGTGTCACCCGTTGCCCTTATCCTCGGTCAGGATCGATTTGGTCCCCGATGAGGATCTACCCGGCGTGCGGATTGAGGCGACCTGCAAGGTGACGGGGCAAACGGGTGTGGAGATGGAGGCGCTGACAGCAGCTTCTATCGCGGCATTGACGTTGTATGACATGTGCAAGGCGATGGATCGCGGCATGATCATTGAAAACACGCAGTTGACCCACAAGTCAGGCGGCGTGAGTGGCGAGTGGCAACGTGAGCATCACGATTAAATTGTTCTCAGCACTGCGTGAGGCGTTGGGTGAAAGCGAGTTTGAGCTCGCGCTCTCGGACGTTCCAGAGGCCTCTGCTCAGGTCGATGTGGCGGCGATTAAAAAACTGCTGTCGCAGCGTGGTGCGGACTGGAAAGAGGCCCTGAACCAACCCAATCTGGTACACGCGCTCAACCACAAGGTGGTGTTCACTGACGCGTTGGTATCAGAGGGGGATGAGCTCGCCTTCTTTCCGCCGATGACCGGGGGTTAGCGTGTCGGTGTCATTGCAAAGTGAGGCGATTGACGTCGCTGCCGAATACGCCCAGCTCGTTGGCGACAGCCCAGGCGCCGCGGTCGCCACCTTTACGGGATACGTGCGCGATCACTCCGAGCAGCATGCGGTGACAGAGCTGGAGCTGGAGCACTACCCGGAAATGGCACGCAAAGTACTTGAGGATCTCGGTCGATCGGCTGCCGCGCGTTTTGGCCTCAGCAACTGGCGGATCGTGCATCGCTTCGGTCGGCTGGCAGTGCTTGAGACGATCGTCTGGGTCGGCGCGGTTGCGGATCATCGGGGTGAGGCGATCAGTGCTTGCGAACTCATAATGGATACCCTGAAAACCGACGCACCCTTCTGGAAGCGTGAGCAGGGACCCGCAGGAGAGCAATGGGTAGCGAGTCGTGAAAGTGATGCTGAGCGCCGGGCGCGCTGGCAGTCGGGGGAGGCCCAGTGAAGTTTTGTAACCTGTGCGGTGGCCCGGTTGCCCTACAGATCCCCGAGGGCGATGAGCGCGAGCGGCATGTCTGCCAAAACTGTGGGCACATTCATTACATCAACCCCAAGGTGATCGTCGGCTGTCTGCCCACGGTAGGCGACCGCATCCTGATGTGTAAGCGTGCCATCGAACCGCGCTACGGCAAGTGGACGTTGCCTGCCGGCTTTATGGAAAACGGCGAAACCTCTGCCGGAGGCGCAGCGCGTGAGACCTGGGAGGAGGCGGCGGCCAAGGCCATTGATCTTGAGCTCTATCGCATCTTTGATGTGCCTCACATCAGTCAGGTGTACCTCTTTTATCGCTGCGGCATCGAGAACGATGAGTTTGGTGTGGGCCCCGAGTCGCTGGAGAGCGCGCTGTTTACTGAGCAGGAAATCCCCTGGGATGAATTGGCGTTTCCCACTGTCAGGGAACTACTCAGAGAGTTTCTCGAGGATCGAAAAACAGGGCAGTACCCGATTCGGAATACGGTGATTGAGTATCCCCGGCGCTAGCGAATCAGGTGCATTAGCGGCTTGCTGATCTCTGCACGACGAGCCGACGTAACAGGACTATTCACAGTGACTTTATTCGGAGGCCGACATGGCATTTCCCAAGGTGGGCAATCTGGCGCCCAAGTTTTCACTCTCAGATCACCAGGGCAACACGGTGTCTCTTGCCGAGTTCAAGGGCAAGTCAGCGGTGGTGGTGTATTTCTACCCGAGGGCGATGACGCCCGGCTGCACGGTGCAGGCGCAAGGCCTGAGGGACTCGGCCAAGGCGCTTAAGAGCCTGAATACGGTGGTGTTGGGCATCAGCCCGGATCCGGTCAACAAGCTCGCCAAATTCGTCGAGCGCGACGAGCTTAACTTCCGATTGCTCAGCGACGAGGACCACTCGACCGCCGACAAATATGGCGCCTGGGGCCCCAAGAAGTTCATGGGCCGCGAGTTTGACGGCATTTTGCGCACGACCTTCATCGTGGGCAAGGACGGCAAGCTGAAAGCGATCATGGACAAGTTCAAAACCAAGGACCATCACACGGAACTGCTGGCCACGCTGAAAGCATTAGATCTGGGATAAAGCGCCGTCAGAGTATCGCTCCGCGGGGGCGCGCTTAAACTCTAGGGCGCCCTTGAGAGGGCGGTCAGCCCCTCTGATCCCATCACTAAGCGTCCGTTGGTTTGTGTCGTTTTTTAGGCGTACACTGGTTCGTCCCTGCCATAACAAATAAAAAGGGGTGTTCAGTGAAAGC
>JBELDB010000129.1:0-4313 GCA_042094525.1 Congregibacter sp.
GGCAGTGTCATTGTGGACTGCGGTTTTGCTCAGGGTGACGGTTTCGGCGTCTTCTTTGATGGTGAAGGGTTCTTGAGTGGAAACCAGCGCCTGATAGCGCACCAGCCGGCGCAACGCCTCCAGGCCGGTGGCGGAGGCAATAGCGGTAAGGCCCAGCACATGGGTGTCGGTCATATGGTGATGGCTGGCCATCGCCAGACCCAGATTGCGGTCAGGAAACTGCTCTACCAGTTGCGTGAGCAAGGTCTCGACCTGCTGCGCCGAGACGCGGCCTCGAGGCTCACTCAATGCCGACGCATCAATGCCGGCCGCTGTGAGCGCCGGCGCCGGGTCCATACCAAGGCTTGTCAGATAGCGCGTAATGACCCTGAGGTCACTGGCGAGGATAGTTTGTTCGGTCACTGAATCTCCCCTGTATCTGCCTCACCTCGAGACGTGAAAGACGTCTCCCTCGTCAGTAACCGCGACAATGCTACCGTCTGTCAGTACGCGCACATCGCGCACGCGGCCTTTGATCTCGGGAATGATGGCCTCATCGGTGACGACAGTGTCGCCATCGAGTTTGAGACGACGCATCTCTTTATTGATCAAAGAGCCCAGTAGCAAGTCGCCCTGCCACTCGGGGAATAGGTCGCCGCGATAGATTGCGAGCCCGGAAGGCCCGATGCTGGGAACCCAGTAGCTGAGGGGTTGCTCCATGCCGTCGGCCTCGGTAAACGGCGAAATCACGGCGCCGCTGTAGTCAACGCCATAGGTGATAGCGGGCCAGCCGTAATTGTTGCCGGCGACGACATGATTGAGTTCATCGCCCCCCTTGGGGCCGTGCTCCATCATCAAGATGCGGTCGGTGGCGGTATCGTAGATCAGGCCTTGGGGGTTGCGGTGCCCGTAGCTGTACACGCGGGGCGCCTGTTCGGGAAAAGGATTATCAGCAGGCGCTGAGCCATCGGTATTGATTCTGAGTAGCTTGCCTAACTCCCACTCCAGATTCTGCGCTTCCTCACGGTACTTAAACCCTTCGCCCACACTTACCAGCAGCGTGCCGTCGGGAACAAAGGCCAATTTACCCCCGTAATGAGCAGGCCCCTCTTTATCGGGAGCGACCTCAAGAATGGTCTCGTGATCGGTAAGCGAATCGCCATCCAATGTGGCTTTCACCACAGTGGTGCGATTAGCCGATTTATCGCCGCCGGCAAAGCTCAGATAAATGATTCGATTGGTCGCGAATGCAGGATCGGGCAGTACCTCCAGTAACCCGCCCTGATTGGCGAAGTAGACCTCGGGGGTGCCGTCAATCGCAGTGATGGCGCCGTCGGCGTCGAGCCTCACGAGGCGGCCGCTCTTCTCGGTGACCAGAAAGGCGTCATTGTCGATGGCCGCGATGGACCAGGGCTTGTCGAGGCCCGTTGCCAAAGAGGAAACCTGATAATTTTGCGCGGATACAGCACTGGCTGCCGCGAACAGCAATGTGGCGATGACAATTGAGACCGTGTGAGACGCGCGTAAAGGCATGGGCATGGGAAGCTTTCCTGCAAACGTAAGCCGAGAATCCTACGTAAGCGTACCATCAGCGGATCGAGCGGGATGCATAGGCGCTGACCGCTATAATCTGGCCCTTGAACGGGAGAGTGCTGTGCGAACATTGATAAGTGTCACCTTCGGTATCTTGCTGGCCTATGTTGTGGGTAGCGTGTTGGGCACCCAAGTGGTGTTGAGCAACGTGGCTTCCATGGGTCTGAACGTCACGCTCGCTACGCGATGGTCGAGCTCGCTGAGCGATGTGGCGGGACTGATGGGTAGCCTGCTACCTCTGATGGCAATCGCACTGCTTCCGGGGTGGCTGATACTGGATTGGCTGGGTCGGCGATCGACCACTCATGTGGCGGCTGGGTGGTACGTGCTGGCGGGTGCCGCGGGCATCGCGATATTGCATCCGGCGCTCAACTTAGCATTCGGTATCGATGTTTTTGCGCCCGCGAGAACGTTGCCCGGCCTGCTGGGTCAGGCGATAGCGGGCGGCTTGGGCGGATTAGCCTTGGTCTTATCACGACGCCGGTGGCAGAGGAGCTGATTCGCCGCGTGCAGGATGGCTATTCTTCGCAGGAATCCCTGAATCGTTGCCGCCGCCAAACTCCGATGATTGTTCCAAATATGTCGCTGGTATGCCGCTGGACCCCGCCCGCTGACACAGGGCACACTATCGGCAGTGCGGTTTTGACAGGGAGTCACCAGCCATGAAGGATGTGTTCGCACGCGTCGTCGACGAAATCGGTAAGGTATTTGTGGGTAACCGTCAGCAGGTGGAGCTGGCGGTGGCGTGTTTGTTGGCGGAAGGTCATCTGCTGCTGGAAGACTTGCCCGGACTGGGCAAGACCACGCTGGCGAGAACCCTTGCCAAGGTAATCAGGCTTGACCATGACCGGGTGCAATTCACCGCGGATCTGTTGCCAGGCGACATTCTGGGCATGTCGATCTTTAACCGGCAGCAGGAGGCGTTCGTTTTCCATCCGGGGCCTGTCTTTACTCAGGTCCTGTTGGCAGACGAGGTGAATCGCGCGACCCCCCGCACGCAAAGCGCGTTGCTCGAGGCCATGTCTGAGTCTCAGGTCACCCTCGATGGCGTGACACGCCCGCTACCGACGCCTTTCTTCGTCATTGCGACGCAAAATCCCGGCAACCAGTCGGGCACTTATCCTTTGCCCGAATCCCAGTTGGATCGATTCTTGATGAAATTGTCGTTGGGATACCCGGATCCCGAGGCGGAGCGGGCCTTGCTACAGCGTGGCGTAGAGACGCAGCCCGAGGTAGTTGCCCCCGAAGGCTGGCTGACAGAGGCTCAAGATGCGGTACAGGCGTGCTACATGAGCGATAGCGTGCTCGATTATTTGCAGCGCCTGATTGCTTACACGCGTGAGTCTGCCGATTTTCGCGTGGGTCTCTCACCCCGCGGTGGCATGGCACTCGCGCAGGCTGCCCGGGCAGTCGCAGTGATGGCGGGGCGTGATCATGTGATTCCTGAGGATATCCAGCGGGTATTGGAGCCGGTTGCAGGGCATCGCGTGCAGGCGGCAACAGGCGGGGTCGCCGATACCCGAACCCTAGTGGCCGCGATCGCGACCCACATCGACAGCGTTAGCCATACTGCCTGACCCGATATGTTAGCCACCCTCAGACAGTGGCAGACCCAGTGGCTGAGCCGGCGCTTGCCGCCGGCGAGGTCGATTGCCCTTAACCAACGTCGTCTTTTTATTTTCCCAACCCGTTCGGGCTTTTTGTTTTTGCTGAGTCTGATGTTGATGCTACTGATGGCCATCAACTACCAGAGCAACCTCATTTATGGCCTCACGTTCTGGCTGGGGACACTGTTCGTGGTGACGATTCATTTCACCCACGCCAATTTGTCAGGTTTGCAGGTGACTGCCATGGGCGCCAAGCCCTGCTTTGCGGGCAAGCAGGCGAGCTTCGGTGTGCGGTTGGCTGGCGGCGCCAGAGCACGTCACGCCGTCAAGCTGGCATGGCAGGATAACGTGCGGGACATCTCCGAGGCCCCAGCCCCGGCATTTAAATACGACGGGATTGATGTGGAATCGGGAGGGCAGACCGAGCGGTCTCTGGCTTATCCGGTAGGGGAGCGCGGTTGGTGCGTTCCTGAGAGGCTGCGTATCGAATCTGAATACCCGTTTGGTTTACTCCGCTGCTGGAGTTACTTGTCGTTGGATCAACGCGTCATGGTTTGGCCTCGTCCCGTTCCCTGTGAGCAGCCGCACGCCAGTGCCGATGCGGACAGCGATGGTGCCGTGACCGCAGTACCACAGCCCGAGGAGCTTGATCTGGTCGGTCACCGCGACTACAGGCCGGGTGACCGTACCAGTCAGATTGATTGGCGCTCGGTTGCGCGAGAGCAACCGCTACAAGTGGCCGTATACCAAAACGACAGTGCCGAGCCGCTATGGCTGGACTGGCAGGCGCTCTCCTCACCTGACCCCGAACACCGCTTATCCCAGCTGTGCACGTTGGCCTTGTCGGCTCACGAGCAGCGCCGAGCATTTGGGGTGCGTTTGCCTGATCAGGTCATACCGGTCGCGTCGGGGCAGGCACATCTTGAGGCGGTGCTGAATGCCCTGGCCCTGTGCGCGGTAGGCTCGGGGGCAGTCCCCGCATGACGGCCGCACCGCTCAACACTGGACAGCTCAGATGGCTCATTTTTGGGCACTGGTTGCTCGTGCTACCGCATCTCCAGCAAGTGCCGCTGTGGATCATTTTGCTCTCTGCGTTGACCGGCTGCTGGCGCCTCGCCGCGGATCTGCGTTATG
>JBELDB010000130.1:0-4293 GCA_042094525.1 Congregibacter sp.
AAAGGTAGTCACTTTGTTTGATATAGGCCTATCCCGGTCTCACTCGAATTAATTGTGTCTGCCATCTTTGCCCAAGAATAATTTATACGACTCAATTCCCCGTGAATACAGGCTTACGCTTCTCAGCAAAAGCAGTAAGTGCCTCCACGCAGTCCTCACTCACCTGCATACACTGCTTCTCACGCAGTAGACCGTAATCCAGTGTGGCGTCTACTGCCTGACGAAGCAGGCAATTCAGCGTTTGCTTTGTACCCTCGATTGCCATGCGGGGCCCGGTCGCAAGTCGTTGGGCCTTTTCATACGCTACCGGCATCAAGTGATCAGCGGGCACTACATGGCGAGTCAGCCCCAGCTCCTTGGCTTCTGCCGCGGTGAGCCGATCGCCGGTCATCAAAAACTCTTTGGCGTTATGCATGCCCACCAATAGTGGCCAGATGGCCGCACCGCCATCACCAGCCACGTAACCCGCGATCACGTGGGTGTCGGCAAATACCGCCTGCTCAGACGCCACCACAATGTCAGCAAAGAGTGCGAGGGTAGAACCCAAACCCATGGCATAACCATTTACCGCCGCAATGATTGGCTGTGGCACCTCGAGAATATCGAGGATGATTTTTCTGCCCTCCTCCACCATGGCGTCGGTCTGCTCCCGGTTCATCGACAGCCCGTGCTTTAAATCGCCGCCGGCGCAAAACGCCTTGCCCGCACCGGTCAACACCACCGCCCGAGTCGCTTTATCCCGCGCAATATCAGCAAATAACCAGGAGAGTTCACGGTGGAGCATTTCATCCGTTGCGTTGAGCGCCTCAGGGCGATTCAAGGTTACGGTCAGCACGCCGTCGCCGCCTCGCTCAAACGTGATGTGTTGATATTTGTCGTAAGGGGTCATCTGGCTTTTCCAACGGTTCGCTGATTACCGCAGCAACTCTTTAAGAATGAACATTGTTGCGACGCTTATCTTCGCCATCAGTAAGGCGCCTGCGATGATGGTTTTCATAGCTCTCCCTTAACCGCCGGTGCCCCTAGAGAGCTCCGTTTTGGAGTCTTTCTGTCATGATGTCCCGCATCACGAACTTCTGGATCTTGCCGGTCACGGTCATCGGATACTCATCAACAAAGTCGATGTAGCGCGGGATCTTAAAGTGAGTGATTTTGTCGCGGCAGTAATCCTTCACGTCGTCGGCGGAAAGTTCGTGGCCGGCGTTGAGTTGAATCCAGGCGCACACTTCCTCGCCCATTTTTTCATCGGGCACGCTAAATACCTGCGCCTCGGAGATCGCGGGGTGTTGATATAGAAACTCCTCAATCTCTCTCGGGTAGATGTTTTCGCCGCCGCGGATAATCATGTCTTTGATACGGCCCACAATCTGCACGTAGCCATCCTGATCCATCACCGCGAGATCCCCGGAATGCAACCAACCGCCGTCATCAATAGTCTCCGCGGTGCGCTCGGGATCGTTCCAGTAACCCTGCATGACCGAGTAACCGCGCGTGCAGATCTCACCCTTTTCGCCGATGGGCACTACACGCCCCGATTCGTCGATGACCTTGATCTCCACCCACGGTACCGCGCGACCCACCGTTTCGGTTCGTCTCTCCAGAGAGTCATCCGGCAGGGTCATGTTGTTGATAGGGCTTACTTCGGTTTGGCCGTAACCGATCAGAATATCCTTCATGTGCATCTCGGAGATCAGCCGCCGCATAACCTCTACCGGGCAGGGCGCGCCCGCCATGATCCCCGTGCGCAGACTCGACATGTCGAAAGAGGAAAACTCAGGGTGGTCGAGCTCCATGATGAACATCGTCGGCACCCCATGAAGCGCAGTGCAGCGCTCCTCCTGCACCGTCTTCAGAGTATCGAGTGGGTCAAACGCCTCACCCGGAAATACCATGGTCGAACCGTGGGCGACGCAGGCCAGTACCGATAGCACCATACCAAAACAATGGTAGAGCGGCACCGGAATACATAATCTGTCCTGCGGGCTTAGGCCCATCGCCGCGCCCGTGAGATAACCGTTATTGAGAATATTGCAGTGCGATAGTGTCGCGCCTTTGGGGTTACCCGTCGTGCCGCTGGTAAATTGGATATTAATCGCGTCGTCGGGTCGTAATTCCTCGGCTAACTCTGTGAGACGAGCGTGATGCTCGGCAGCTCCCATTGCACACACGTCATCAAAGTTGAGCATGCCCTGGCTCTTCTCCTTGCCCATGCGAATGACCCGTTTTAGATGCGGCAGCGTCTTGGATTGAAGCGCACAGGGCTCGCAGTCGGCCAATTCCGGCGCCAGTGTTTGCAGCATGCCGAGATAGTCACTGCTTTTGAACTGCTCCCCAGTGATGATGGTGTCGCACTCAACTTTATTGAGCGCGTATTCCAGTTCGTAGGTGCGATACGCGGGGTTGATGCACACCATAATGGCGCCGATCTTGGCAGTAGCCAGCTGCACCATCACCCACTCGGCGCTATTCGGACCCCATATCCCCACGCGATCCCCCACTTGAACGCCCAGCGCCAACAGACCAGTAGCCAGGCTATTTACCTGCTCCTGAAGTTGCTGGTACGACCAACGCACGTTCTGATGGCGCACCACCAAGGCCTCCACCTCGGGATTGGCCGCACAGGTACCATCGAAATAGTTACCGATCGTTTCGTAAATAATTTGCGACTGCGATGCGCCGCAGTAATAGCTCTGGGTTAGCTTGGTCATGTTCGCGCCACTCTTTTTATTGTGTCGACGTCAGGGTCTTGCCTCTTTCAAAAGTCTTCCGAGACGGCCGATGCCCTCTCCGATTTTGTCTTCTGTCATTTGAGAATAGCTTAGCCTGAGGGTATCTACCCGCGGCTCACTTGCGTAGAACGACTCCCCCGGCACATAGGCCACACCGATCTCGTTCATCGCATACACCACCATCTCTGTGGCGTTGATCCCCGGGGCCTCGACCCAAATAAAGTAACCACCTTGGGGGCGAGTGAAACTGACATCATCAGGGAAGGTTTGCTCGATTGCCGCCAATGCAGCATCTCGTCTGCCACGGTATACGTCACGGGAAGTTTTCAAATGCTCATCAAGGCTGTAATCCGCTAAAAACGTGGCCGCCTGATATTGGGCAACCGTGCCTGCCTGAAAGTCAGTGGCCTCCTTGAGCACGCGGTAACGCTCTATCACCGCTTTACTCGCCACCACCCAACCTAATCGGATTCCTGGGCACAAGGTTTTCGAAAAAGAGCCCAAATAAATGACGCGATCCGCCTTGTCGAAGCTTTTAATTGCAGGGATAAAGTCCCCCTCAAACCGGATCTCGTAATAAGGGCTGTCCTCAATGATCATAACGTCATACTTGTCGGCCAACTCGACCATTTTGCGGCGACGATCTTCGGCCAGGGTAATTCCCGTCGGGTTCTGAAAATCGGGCACCGTGTAGATTAACTTTGCTTGAGGGTTGGCGATAAGCGCCTCCTCCAGCGCGTCCATTCGCATGCCGTTTATATCGGTGTCCACCGAGACATAGTTGGCGCGCAGAGCGCTGAAGGTATTCAGCGCCCCCAAGTAAGACGGATGTTCAACAATGACCGTATCGCCTTCATCGAGGTACAGTCTGGCCGCATAGTCGATGCCCTGCTGGGAACCGCTGAGAATGAGCAGATCATCCGCTGTGATATTCACACCCGTGCGCGGCATCCACTGTGAGGCAATGAATTCACGCAATGCCGCAACGCCGTAGGCGCCATCGTAGGCCATGATCGTTCGCTGATGGACTTCAAAGGCTTTGTCAGATGCCGCGCGAAAGGCCTCCAAAGCGTAAAGCTCAGGCGCGGGCGCTCCCCCGGCGAATGAAATCATGTCGGGATTCTTGGCGGCAGCGAACATTTCTTTAATGAAGTCAGAGCCGTAGCCCTGCATGCGTCGTGCTTCTTGAACCATAGTCGACTCTCTTGTTTTTTTTATTTCTCTAGTAGGATTTGGGCAGGCCCAATACGTGCTGCCCGATAAAGTTCAAGGTCATCTGCTGCGTGAGCGGTGCTAGTCGAAAGAGCTGCACCTCACGCCACCAGCGCTCTTGATGGTATTCCCGCGCGTAGCCTGCGCCGCCGTATGTCTGCAGAGACTGATAACAGGCTTCAATCGCAGCCTCTACCGCGACGTATTTCGCCATATTTGCCAAACCTGCAGCGCGCTCCGGACTGGTGCCTGCATCATCCAGAGCCGCAGCCTCGGCAATCATCAACCAGGCCGCCTCGAGTTTTGCATGTGCCGCAGCAAGCGGATGCTGTATGGCCTGATGACTGCCAAT
>JBELDB010000131.1:0-4244 GCA_042094525.1 Congregibacter sp.
CGTCAGCCGGCCAACCTAGCCTGATTCTCGCGATTGATTTTGGTACCCAGAGCGTGCGCGCACTGGCGTACAAACAGTCTGGCGAGTGCCTCGCGAAACATCAGTTGCCGATTGATCAGTATCAGCACCCCGAGCCTGGTTGGACCGAACATGATGTGGCGGGTTTCTGGACGCTACTGACTTCCAGTTGCCGGGGCTTATGGGCGCAAGGAGTTGACCCCGCAGAGATCGCAGCGGTGGTGGTGACGACGCAGCGCGCCACGGTGATCAACCTCGATGAGACGGGACGGCCACTGCGACCAGCCATTATTTGGACAGACCAGCGCCGGGCACCTCCGCGCGGGAGGCTGCCCTGGTTATGGCGAGCGTTGTTTGCGCTGCTCCGGATCCGGCCGATTGTCGAGAACCTTGAGGCCGAGGCTGAAGCCAATTGGCTTGAACGGCATCAGCCCGAACTGCTGGCGCGGACAGCCCACTATTTGCTGCTATCCGGGTACCTGAATTACCGGCTTACCGGCGAATTCAAAGACAGCGCGGGTAGTCAGGTGGGGTACGTGCCCTTTGACTTCAAAAAACAGGATTGGTGCGCGGACTCCGATTGGAAATGGCACAGCATGGCCATCAAGCGCTACATGCTTCCCACCCTTGCCGCGGTGGGCGAGAGATTGGGCGCCATCACGGCCGATGCCGCGAAGGAAACCGGTCTAGCTGAGGGCGTGCCCGTGATAGCGGGCGCTGCAGACAAAGCTTGTGAGGTACTCGGGGTCGGTGCCCTGGAGACTGGCGTTGCCAGCATTTCTTGTGGCACCACGGCGACCATCAATACCACGCGCTCGGCATATGTTGAGGTCGTACCGTTTATGCCTGCCTACCCCGCGGCGCTTCCAGGGCACTTCAATACTGAAATTCAGGTGTTCCGTGGTTTCTGGATGGTCAGCTGGTTTCTTGAGCAGTTTGGTGAGGCCGAGCGACAGCAGGCTGTTGAGAGGGGAGTCACCGCTGAAACACTTCTCGATGAATTATTAGTGCAGACCGAACCCGGCGCTGGTGGCTTGTTGCTACAGCCTTTTTGGAACCCCGTACTGGGTGAGACGGGTCCTGAGGGGCGGGGCAGCATTGTAGGGTTCCGAGATTTTCATACCCGGGCGCACCTCTATCGCGCCTTGATTGAGGGATTGGCGTTTGCCCTGCGGTCAGGGAAAGAACGCATTGAGCAGCGCACTAAAACCTCGGTAGCCTGTATTCGCCTCTCTGGTGGGGGCGCCCAGAGTGATCAGGTCGCGCAGATTGTGGCCGACGTGCTGAACTTACCCGTTGAACGTTTTGAGGATTGCGAAGCCAGTGGTCGCGGTGCCGCGATGGTGGGAGCCGCTGCGATGGGTTGGTATCCCTCTATCGCAGCAGCGGGCGCGGCGATGGCAGGTGAGACCTACCGCACCATACCCGACCCCGAAGTGACCCAGCGCTATGAGACGCTTTATAGAGACCAGTATCGGCCTCTTTATGGCAGGCTGAAATCATTGTTCGAGCGGCAACATACCCGGCAGTAGTGCTGAGGCGGCGGGCCGCATCTACAAGTGATGAGTGCGTGACGTTCTTCGGTCGCCACGCGCCTTTGGCCGACATCGCTTATTATGCACCGGGTTAGGTTGAGATGGATGCGCTACGGCACGATGCCCCACAGATACTTGTTAGTTGCCACATGGATTCTTGTCACGCTGGGGTGCGCCGGTCACTCAATGAATCAGAACCAAGACATCGCTGAAGCGCATGTGACGCTGGCCGGTGGTGGCCGTCCGGATGCGGTGAGTTGGAGTCGCAGTGCGGTATACGGCCAGAACGGCATGGCCGCAACAGCCCATCCGTTGGCCTCACAGATCGCGATCGATATTCTGAAGCAGGGAGGGTCAGCCCTCGACGGTGCCATTGCCGCCAATGCTGCGCTGGGGCTGATGGAACCCACGGGCAACGGCATCGGGGGCGATATCTTTTTCATTATTTGGGACCCCGAAACGCAGCAGCTCTATGGCTATAACGGTTCTGGCCGCGCGCCGTTTGGGCGGTCGCTGGCTGATCTGAAAGCTCAGATCGCGGCGTTGCGCGAGAGCGGTGCCATGCCTGATGACATGCCCGGCATGCCGCAGCGTGGGTCATTACCCGTGACAGTGCCGGGGACAGTGGACGGTTGGTTCGCGGCCCATGAGCGCTTTGGCAAGCTGCCCATGTCAGAAGTGTTGGCGCCCACAGTGCGCTACGCCCGAGAAGGTTTCCCCGTCACGCCCGTCATTGCCTACTACTTTGGTCGCAACCTCGCTGCGTTTAAGGAGCAGGAAGCGCTGATCGAAGAGCTCGATAACGCCGCCGCCATTTGGTTCCCTGACGGGGCAACCCCGCAGACGGGTGACGTCTTTCGTAATCCGGATCTTGCCAACACCTTGGAGTTGCTGGGCGAGGGGGGCCGCGCCGCGTTTTATGAGGGTGAGCTCGCGGAGGCGATGGACGCCTACTTTAGGCGTATCGGCGCAGACATGCGCCTCGAAGATCTCGCAGCGCATAGGGGCGAATGGGTCACACCGGGCAGCGTTCATTACCACGGGTACGACGTGTATGAATTACCCCCCAACGGGCAGGGCTTCGCGGCGCTCCAAATGCTCAACATCCTGAAGCAGGTTGATTTGCGCGACTACCCTCGGGGTTCGGCGGAGGCATTCCATTACATGGTGGAGGCCAAGCGTTTGGCCTTTGAGGACGTTGCGCGCTACTACGCTGATCCGGCTTTTGCGGATATGCCACTCGAATCACTGTTGTCAAAGGCCTACGGTGAAGAACGGTTTGCGCTGATTGACCCCGAACGGGCCACACCCGAATTTGGACCGGGCGAACCCAAGCTGGAGGGAGAGGGCGATACCACTTATCTTACCGTCGCCGATGCCGATGGCATGATGGTGTCGCTCATTCAGTCAAACTATCGCGGTATGGGCACGGGGTTGGTGCCAGATGGACTTGGTTTCATGTTGCAGAACCGGGGTGAACTGTTTTCTTTGGATGAGACCCACCCCAATGTGTATGCCCCCGGCAAGCGGCCGTTTCACACCATCATTCCGGCGTTTGTCATGAAAGACGGTAAGCCGTTTATGAGTTTTGGCCTGATGGGCGGCGCCATGCAGCCGCAAGGGCATGTTCAGGTGCTGGTGAATATCATCGACTTCGGCATGGATGTGCAAACTGCTGGTGACGCAGCGCGTTTTAACCACGATGGTGGGCGCCAGCCTACAGGTGTGGATGAAGACCTACTGGGCACGCTGTTGGTTGAGCCGGGTGTGCCGGTCGAAACCGTGGAGCAGCTCAGGGCAATGGGGCATCGTGTTGAAGTGGATGGCACCGGTGCGCCCTTCGGCGGCTATCAGGCCATTATGCGGCTACCAAGTGGTGTTTATGTAGGCGCCACCGAGATGCGCAAGGATGGCACGGTAGCCGCTTGGTGACGCTAGCTCTTGGGCGTTGATTGCGATACCAATTGTTCTTCACTTGGCAAACTATCGAAATCCCCACTGTGCTGGCTGAATAGATTCTCCGGGCTCACCGATTCATGTTGGGCGCTGTCGTCATTGGGGTCTGAGTAGAAACCCAGTACGTAGCCGCCTTTGGCATAACCGATCAGTGCGCGGAGTTCCTGAGAGAGATGCTCCGCGTGCTCTGGGGGGCAAGACAGATACTGGTTTTCTTCCTGACGAAGCCAGTTCAGCGTGTAGTGCAGGAAGACGCCCACCCGCGTCTCGTCCTCAGTAGTGTTGGCGCCTCCGCCGTGTAGCACGGTGCCGTTGTAGCACAGCACCGAACCCGGCGACATTTCGGCGTAGGCAATCTCATCGGGTCCCGGCTGACGCTTTTTGTCCCAATGATGAGAGCCGACCACTACCTGAGTGGCCCCGTTCTCTCGCGTAAAGGGTGTGAGCGCCCAGATGGTGCTGAACAGCGGTTCAATTTGCCGCGGCACATAACCACCCCAGATGCCGCGGTCTCGATGGAGTATCTGAGCCGACTCCCCCGGCGCGATGGCCACGGCAGAGGTGAAATGCAGTTGCACGTCGTCGCAGTGCTCTGCCAAATAGGTCCTCGCTGCGTCCAGCATGCGGGAATCCAGCGCCAGCTCGCCACACGCTTTCGAGCGCGCAATCAGCGCGCCAAGGCGCTGGGTCTTAAAACCGGTGAACGCGTCACGGCCATAGACGGCTTTTTTCAGA
>JBELDB010000132.1:0-4241 GCA_042094525.1 Congregibacter sp.
TGGGCGAGAAGCCAGAGCGTCGGTATCGCGCAGCGAGGGAGTGGCTTCAGACTGCCGGCTTCGATAGCACGGTGGACTATGTAGCCGCGGTCGCGCAGCGTGTGCTCGATGAGACGGGGCTGCTGCCACACGTCAATGCCGGCACCTTAAGTCGCAGTGAACTACAAACGTTGCGGCCGGTTGCCGCTTCCATGGGCGTGATGCTTGAGAGCGGCGCCCATCGGTTGACTGAGCGAGGAGGGCCTCATTTTGGGTCTCCGGATAAAAAGCCGTTCCGCCGTTGGTTGACGCTGGCACGAGCGGGCGCGCTGCGTGTACCAATGACCACCGGCTTGCTGGTCGGCATCGGGGAGACGCGCGAAGAGCGAGTCAAAGATCTTCAGGGGATCGCCCGACTTCACCGCCGGTATGGCCACATTCAGGAAGTCATTATTCAGAATTTTTGCGCTAAGCCAGAGACGCAGATGGCAGATGTGCCGGACGCAGCGCTATCGGAATTACTGTGGACAATCGCGCAGGCGAGAGTGATTCTCCCGCCCGATGTTAGTGTGCAGGCACCGCCAAACTTGAGTCCCGCGCAGCTGACACGGCTGATTGATGCGGGCATCAACGACTGGGGTGGGGTCTCGGCAGTGACCCCAGATTACGTCAATCCAGAGGCGCCATGGCCCAGCCTGCGTGCGCTACGCGCGGCGGCGACAGAGCGTAAGAAGCATTTAGTCGCCCGCCTCACTATCTACCCCCAATATCTTCGTTCTTCTGACTGGTTGGATCACAATGTCAGGCGCAAGGCCCTCGAATGGGCAGACGCAGATGGCTTCGTTAGGGAAGACGGCTGGCGCGCGGGCATCTCGGAGCGGCCACCAAAGCAAACGGTTCTTAATGCAACAAGAATCGATCCTGAGGTCACTGAAACGCTTGATGCTTGCCTGAGAGGAGAAGCGATAGAGTCCAGCGGCATGCTCTCACTGTTCACCGCCCGAGAAGCAGATGTTGAGGCGGTGTGTGGCGCTGCCGATGCGCTGCGACGTGAGCAAGTGGGAGATGCCGTCAGCTACGTGATCAATCGCAACATCAATTACACCAACGTCTGTCAGTACAGCTGTCGCTTCTGCGCATTCTCAAAAGGCGGTGGTGAGGTCGCAGCTGGCCGCACGGCTTATGACCTTGACGGCGCAGAGCTGGGCCGACGAGTTGAGGAGGCGGTCTCAGTGGGTGCGACGGAGGTGTGTTTGCAGGGCGGCATTCACCCTGACTACACCGGGCAGACTTATCTCGATATTGTGCGGACGGTCAAAGAGGCCGCACCTGATGTTCATGTGCATGCTTTCTCCCCTCTGGAGATTGACCACGGCGCAACGACATTGGGCCTATCTTTGAAACAGTACCTTAAGCTTCTCAAGGAGGCGGGGCTCGACTCGCTGCCCGGCACCGCTGCGGAAGTGCTGGATGAGCGTGTTCGTGCCATTTTGTGCCCAGACAAGGTCTCGGCGCATCGCTGGTTGGAGATTATGGAGTGCGCGCACGAAGTCGGCCTGTTTAGCACAGCGACGATCATGTTTGGACACGTCGATTCGCCGTCGGCCTGGGTGACCCACTGGCAGCGCATCATTGAATTGCAAAAACGCACGGGCGGGTTTTCTGAGGTGGTGCCGTTGCCTTTTGTGAGCGAGGGAGCCCCTATCTATCGGCATGGGGAAGCACGACCAGGGCCAACTTGGCGCGAAGCGCGCTTGATGCATGCCGTCTTACGCTTGATCGTGGGACGCTTCATTCCCAATGTTCAGGCGTCGTGGGTCAAGTTGGGTAAGGTCGGTGCGCTGCAGATGCTGTCGGCTGGTGCAAATGACCTGGGCGGCGTGCTCATCAATGAAAGCATCACCCGCGCGGCCGGCGCGGCGCATGGGCAAATGTGGCATCCAGATGAGCTCGCAGACGGGATTTCTCTGAAGAATCGTAGAGCACAGCAGCGGGACACCCGTTATCAGCCCGTGCAGAGAGAAGGCGCCAGCCCTCTGCACTCAGATACCATGAGGTGGGTCACCCAGACGCCCGCGGGACGGCGAGCCAATACCAAACGCGGGTTGGCCAGCTAGCCCATTGCCGCGCCTTGAGTTGGCCGGAGATCCTCGATAGGAAACGATTTGTTTGTAGCCAATAGGCTTGCGCTGAGAGTGGGAGAGAGAGATGAATAAGCGTCTTGAAGGGAGAGTGGCCGTGATTACGGGTGCCGCGAGCGGCATTGGGGCCGCCACGGCAAAGACCTATGTGGAGCAGGGCGCTCGCGTTGTGCTGGGGGATATTCAGGACGAGGCAGGTCAGACGATGGCAGAAGATCTCGGAGGGCCCGCCTCGGCGATTTTCCGCCATTGCGATGTGACGTCTGAGGATCAGGTGCAGGCTTTGGTCGAGGCTGCGGTCTCGGAGTTTGGGCAGATTGACGTGATGTTCAATTGTGCGGGGATCGTCGGCGCGGTTGGTCCGATGTCCACCACGCCCGCAGAAGAGTGGAAGCTCACCATCGACATCATGATCAATGGTGTTTTCTACGGTATGAAGCACGCTAGTCGTTATATGAAAGAGGCCGGCTCGGGATCGATTATCAGTATGTCCAGCACGGCTGGTGTCATGGGCGGGCTCGGGCCTCATGCCTACGCGGCAGCAAAGCATGCTGTAGTGGGGATGACAAAAAATCTCGCAGCTGAGATGGGCGGTTATGGCGTCAGAGTGAACTGTATTGCTCCGGCCGGAATGGCAACCCCTATGGTGGCTGACGTCCTGACGGGCAACCATCAAAATCTCGATGAAACGATTGCTACACTCGCTGCGGTGTCACCTCTGAAGGGGCGCGCCGGTCTGGCTCAGGATGTTGCGAATGCAGCATTGTGGCTTGCAAGCGATGAGTCCGGATATACCAGCGGTCTCACGCTCACTGTGGACGCAGGCGCGACGACTGGCTCAACACCCGAAGGGCCAGCTTTTCCCGACTACCAGCCTATGTTGCGAGAAGCGGGTCGTTCGGGTCTCGATTGATAGATCAAGGTGTCGAGTGTCCCTAGGACGCTAAGAAATGGCCATACTTTTCCAGCGCTTTGCTGCGTTGGGTCGGCGTGTGGTAGCTGGGGAACAGTGCATCGTGGGCCGAGTAGTGTCGCAAAACGGCTTTAGCGACGGCCACTTTATGGACTTCCGTCGGGCCATCCACCACGCCCAGCTCAGGGATGTTGGCCCACATAGTTGCCAGGGGCGTCTCGTCGGAACTACCCAGACTGCCGTGCAGATGCATGGCCCGGGAGACGATCTCTAACAAAACTTTGGGTGTGGCCGCCTTGATGGCAGCAATTTCTTTACGGACTTCTCGGTTGTACTCCTTGTGCTTATCGATCAACCAAGCGGTATAGAGCACGTGCAGTCGGTACTGCATCATCATGGTGTAAGCGTCAGCAATTTTTTCCTGGGTCATCTGCTTGTCGGCCAGCAGTTCGCCTTTGGTGCGACGACTCAGAGCGCGCTCACACATCATATCAATTGCGCGCCTGATGACGCCGACTGTGCGCATGGCGTGGTGCACACGACCACCGCCTAGACGGGTTTGCGCCACATGGAAACCCTGCCCTTCGCTACCCAAAAGGTTCTCTGCGGGGACTCGGCAGTCCTTGAATGAGATATAGGCATGCACACCGTCGCCTTGTTCTATGTAGGGGCCAACCGCCGAGTTGCGGATGATCTCCATGCCGGGCGTGCCTTGCTCGACCAAAAAGATGGAAGCACCCTCGTGGATGGGAGCGTTCGGATTGGTCACGACCATCACGAGTAGGAAAGCCGAGAAGCGGGCGTGGGAGGCAAACCACTTCTCGCCGTTGATGATCCAATCATCGCCGTCTCGGGTCGCGGTGCACAGAAACTCTCCAGGATCGGCACCCGCTTGGGGCTCTGTCATGGAATAGCAGGAGGCGATTTCTGCATTGAGCAGGGGCTTTAGGTATTTCTCTTTTTGCTCAGGCGTGCCGAATTTAGCCAAAATTTCGGCGTTGCCCGAGTCCGGGGCCTGACAGCCAAATACGCTAGGCCCAAAGCGGCTGCGACCTAAGATTTCATTCATCAATCCAAGGTTGACCTGACCATAGCCTTGCCCGCCCAACTCGGGTTCAAGATGGCACGCCCAAAGTTGTTTCTGCTTGACGATCTCTCTTAGCGGCGCCATCGCAGCAAAAGCGGGGGAGTTGGGATCCCAGGGGTCG
>JBELDB010000133.1:0-4182 GCA_042094525.1 Congregibacter sp.
GCGGGGTTATTCTTCCACAGCCCGTTGAGTGTCAGTTGGCGATAAGAGGTACTGCTCATGCGGAGTCCGCTTCCGTTTCAAAAAGGGTTGACGCGTTCAGGGTAGCGTACTCGAGTGCTCGGCGAGTGGCGAGGATCACTGCGCGGGGGGTCACCGTTGCCCCTGTGAATTGATCGAACACGCCACCTGCTTTTTCAACATTCCAGCCGCTCAATGCTGGATTGGCTAGACTGCGCTCATTGAAATCGAGGACCCAGTCGGATTTACGAAGATCGACTTTGTCACCGAGCCCAGGCGTCTCCCGGTGTGCAACCACGCGTACCCCTGCCACCGAGCCATCCCGGCGAACGCCCACCAGAGCGCGGATATCACCACTGTATCCGTCCCGGGCGGTGGCGGGCAGAATAACGCCGATAACGGTATTTCCCTGCCTTACACGATAACCCTGACGGCCCTCTCTGATGCCAAGTAGTGGGGTCTCTGCGGCCACCTCAAACACGTCATCGACGATCTCGTTGTCATGCGTGTCAGGCGGAAAAATCTCCAGCAGTTGCCGCGCCTCTGCGCGCCGCACCTCAAAGTCGATTTGTGCCTTGGTGCTGAGGTAGGTCCAGCCGATGGCGACCGACGTGATGGCTGCGAACAGCGACAGCACAGTGCCGCTCAGACCGATCGATGCCAGCCACTTCATGACTCGCGACTCCCGGTGCCGTACACCTTGGGCTGGGTGTAGTGATCGATAAAGGGCGCACAGAAATTCAGGATCAATACCGCGAACGCGACCGCGTCGGGGTAGTTGCCCAGCGTACGAATGAGATAAATCAAGACACCAATCAGTGCGCCGAATATCAGCCGGCCCTGGTTCGATACCGCAGAGCTGACCGGGTCAGTGATAATAAAAAACGCTGCGAACATGGTCGCGCCGCTGAACAGGTGAAACATTGCGCTGCCGCCACTTTTGGAGCTACCGCCGTCGTAGCCCATGAGCGCACAGACAGCCAGTGCCGCGAGCATCGCGAACGGTGCATGCCAGGTAAATACCCGCCGATAAAGGAGCCACGCGCCACCCAATAGAAAGGCGAGGTTGGCCTCGAACCAGCCAATGCCACCCCAACTAGTGAGCTCAGGGCTACTGGTGAGCAAATCCTCAAACAGCAGCCCGGTGTTCTGCCGGAGTAAGTCAAGCGGTGTGGCGGCGGTGACCGCATCGATCGTTGATGGCGAGAAAAGGTGCTGGAAGGTGTCGGTGATGCCAGGGACCTCCGCCAAACCGCGCGGTGAGGCCCAGGCGCTCATCTGCACGGGAAAGGAGATCAGCAGCACCACATAGCCCACCATAGCGGGGTTGAAGGGGTTGTAGCCCAAACCGCCAAACACTTGCTTGCCCAGCAGCACCGACGTCAATACGCCAATCACAATCAGCCACCATGGGGCGTAGGGCGGGAGTGCGATACACAGCAGTGTCGACGTGACAAGCACGCTGAGATCGCTCACTGCGACCCTCGGGTCGCGACCGCGAAGCGCCACAATGCCGTACTCGCATGCGACAGCAATCAGGCCGCCAAAGATAATGTTCACCAGCGTGCCCGGCCCAAAATAAGCGGTTAGCACCACGACCCCGGGTAGCGTCGCCAACAGGACATCCCGCATCACCGCGGATACTCGGCTCTGGCCAGAGGCGTGCGGAGAAGTGACCTTAAGTAGGCTCAAGGCGCCTGCTCCTGATTGCTGTTCTGGTCTTCTTTGCGCGCTTTGGCGCGCTCAATAGCAGCCTGAATGGGATCAACCCCATCCTGGGCCGCTTTATTCTGTGCTGCGGCCTTGCGGGCAGCGCGTTTGGCTTCTCTCTCGGCGGCCTCGGTTTCCAGGCGAATCTGACGGGCCTCAAATCGCTCTCGCGAGTTATCCGAGCGCTGTTTTTCCTGCTCGCTGTCACGAATCTGTCCCTTGGCCGCCCGGTAGTACTGCACCAGTGGTATTTGACTTGGGCAGACATAGGCACAGGCGCCACACTCAATACAGTCAAACAAACGGTGCTCTGCCAGTTGCTCTTGATCTTTTGCCCGCGCATACCAATAGAGTTGCTGGGGGAGCAGCGAGGCGGGACAGGCCTCGGCGCAGTGCCCGCAGCGGATGCAGGGCTTTGCGGGCTCGGGTAAGGGCAGCTCTTCGGGCGTTGGCGCGAGCAGGCAGTTGGTGATCTTGGTGATCGGCGCGCTCAGGTCCGATACGGCAAATCCCATCATCGGGCCGCCGTGAATGATGCGCTGGTGGGGTGCAGCGCTGAGGTCTGCGTGTGTCAGCAGGGCCGTGATCGGAGTGCCGAGACAAGCCGTCACGTTTTGCGGTGAGGCCAGCGCCTCGCCGGTGAGTGTGACAATGCGGTGCGTCAGCGGCGCACCATCGATGATGGCCCGCTTGGTGGCGACCGCTGTACCCGGACTGACGCAGAGTAGCCCAATATCTGCCGGGATCCCGCCCGAGGGAACCTGCTCCCCGGTCAGGATTTCGATGATCTGTTTTTCCCCGCCTGATGGGTACTTGGTGGGGAATGTCGCCAACTCGATATCTGCGCCTGATCGCGCAATAGCAGCCTCGACGCTAGCGATGGCATCCGGTTTATTGTCTTCGATGCCGATCAGGATCGCCTTAGCAGAGACAATATGCGCCAGGATCTGAGCTCCCTCGATCAATTCGTCTGCCTGACACTGCATCAGCGTGTCATCCGCCGTGATGTAGGGTTCGCACTCGGTACCATTTATCAGCAGTGTTTCGATCTGCCGCGCAGGCCCCGGGCTCAGCTTCACGGCGGTGGGAAAGCCAGCGCCACCCATGCCGGCAATGCCCGCCGCCCGCACCTGCTCCACCAGCGTAGCGGCGTCCAGACCTCGCCAGTCGGCGATTCCGGTGAAGGACAACCACTCATCCTGACCATCCGCTTCAATCACAATGCACTGGTCTTCAAATCCAGATGCGTGGGCGATGGGCCGCGCTTCGATCGCCGTCACAACGCCGGACGTTGGAGCGTGCACCGGCACACTCATCACGCCCTGAGCCTCGGCGATGGTTTGTCCCCCAAGTACACGGTCACCTATGTTCACGATCGGTTGAGCCGGCACGCCAAGGTGCTGGCGCAGAGGCAGCACTAAAACGGGTGGAATAGGTGCCGTGTCGAGTTCCCCCGGGCGCGATAGGGCTTTGCGTTCGGGCGGATGGATGCCACCGTGGATATCGTGAATCGTTCTCATGCGGCGTTCCGGGTTGCCGCATCCGTCGCAATCACGTCGAAGCGCGGCGCTCTATCCTCGGGAAGCGGCCAATGCCAGAAACCAATACCTTCTTTGCGGGTAATGAGGTCAATGCAGTCGACGGGGCACGGTTCAATACACAAATCGCACCCTGTGCATTCGTCGGCGATGACGGTATGCATCACTTTGGCAGCGCCGAGGATGGCATCGACGGGGCAGGCCTGAATACATTTTGTGCAACCAATACATTCATCCTCACGAATCCAAGCGACCACGGGCTCTTTTTCAACGCCGTGTTCAGCATCTAGGGGCTGGGGTTCGACATCCAACAGGTCAGCTAGCGCTTGAATGGTTTCTTCACCACCCGGTGGGCACTTGTTGATGGCATCACCATCTGCAATCGCCTCGGAGTAGGGCCGGCAACCCGGATACCCACACTGGCCACATTGGGTCTGGGGTAGCAGCGCGTTGATCTGCTCGCTGATGGGATTGCCTTCAACCCGGAACCGAATGGCGGCAAAGCCCAGTAACGCACCAAAAATAGCGCCCAGACCCAGTAACGCGCTGAGTGCAGCCAGAAGCGGTTGATCGCTGAGCATGGCCAACATCAGATCAATCCCGCGAAGCCCATAAAGGCGAGGGAAGCGAGCCCCGCTGTAATCATGCCAATCGCCGCCCCCTGAAAGGGTTCGGGTACATCAGCAACGGTCAATCGTTCGCGCATGGCCGCAAAGAGGATCAGGACCAGCGAGAATCCGAGTGCCGCACCCAGTCCATAGAACAGCGACTCAATGAAATTATGCGCCTGATTGATGTTGAGTAACGCCACACCCAGTACCGCGCAATTGGTGGTAATCAGCGGCAGAAAAACGCCGAGAACCCGATGCAGAAGCGGACTGGTTTTACGCACCACCATTTCGGTGAACTGCACCAC
>JBELDB010000134.1:0-4133 GCA_042094525.1 Congregibacter sp.
TACTGCCCCCACCCAGCACATGGGGCACCGCGCCCTCTTCCAAGGCGGCGATCTCCGCCTGCAGCTGATCTGAAGAAGTGACAGTGACCAAATGCTGCGCCGTGGCATGGAGTTGCAGCGTATTGAGACCCGTCAGGTCCGTGCCTGCCGTCACAGTCTTATTGCTCCGCGCCCAGCAACGCCCGAACCGCGGCGAGATCAGATTCGGTGTCGACCCCCGCAGGCACAGCCTCCGGCGCCAACTCGATCTGAATATGTGCATCGTGGGCCAGCGCGCGCAGCTGCTCCAGCGACTCGCTTTGCTCTGCCACCGCCGGCGACCACCCCACAAAAGTCTTCAGAAACCCAGCTCGGTAGGCATAAAGCCCGACGTGCCGGAACAGGGGTGCCGGCACCCCGCCTTCGCGGCGGAAAGGAATCGCCGAGCGCGAAAAATACAGCGCTCGGCCTGTTTCGCTGGCTACCACCTTCACCACTGATTGCTGATCAGCGTCTGCGGTCTCAAGCGGCTCCATCAGCGTCGCCATGTCAGCGCCTTCCGTCTCGCTAAGCATCGCCGCCACGCGTTGGATATTGACCACCGGCATAAGCGGCTCATCGCCCTGCAAATTGACGACAATGGCTTCTTCTTTCCATGCCAGTTGCTCCGCCACCTCAGCAAGACGATCCGTGCCCGAGGCGTGCTCAGCCCGCGTCATCGCAACCTCAGCGCCTCTGTTTGTCATCTCTTCGGCGATGCGCTCGTCATCGGTTGCGACCACCACGTGTTCCGCTCCCGCCTGCATGGCCCGCTCCCACACCCACGCCAGCATCGGCTTATCGGCAATGGGTAACAGCGCCTTGCCTGGAAGACGAGTGGAGCCAAAACGAGCGGGAATGACAATATTAAACATCGCTGTATTACGCCTCGACAAATCGTGGGGGCGGCAAAAGCGCCGTCAGCCGTGCCAACAATGATGACGGCAATGCCACCTCAATGGCTACCACCCAGATACGAGGATCAGCTTTCTCAAATAACTTGACTGCATCCTTGGCGGTGATCAGCACCACTTGCTCTTCACGACGATCGAGATGAGCCTGAGTCACTGCTTTGTGGTCCCCCAAAGACTCCGAGTCTATTGCCAGCCCCTGACCCCTGAGCATTTCAAAAAATTGTGCGGGCTGCCCCAAACCGGTAATCGCTGCGACGGACTGCTCACGCCACTCCGTAAGACACTCTGGCCACGCTTGCTGTCTGCTCGACGCTAAATGCGTTGCGCCCGAGGGCAGATAGCGAAAGCCGCGATCGCAATCGTCGCTGTTACGCTCAAGCACGGCGTCGACACTGTCGAGGCGGCTGGCGGGCTCACGCAAGGGGCCCGCTGGTAGTAATCGGCCGTTACCCAAGCCTCGGGTCGCATCGATCACCAGTAGCTCGATATCACGCGGCATCGAGTAATGCTGTAGGCCATCATCTGATAGCACCACGTCAACCGCACCCCCGCCCACCAAGGCCTCTAATGCCCGCTTTCGGTCAGCGCACACCACCACGGGCACACTCAACTCACGATAGATCAACAGCGGCTCGTCACCCACCACTGCCGCGCTGTCGCACTCGGTGACGCTATGAGGGTCAGGGCCATGCGTGCCGCCATAGCCTCGGCTGACCACACCCACTCGATAACCCTGCTCTGCCAACCATTTTCCAAGAGATATCAGTATGGGGGTTTTGCCGGTGCCGCCCGCGGTCAAGCCGCCAACGACGATCACAGTGACGCCGTCAGGGGTGCTGCCTTTGGGTGCGGCGCGCTGGCGGCGGCGATGAGTCACCCAACGCACTGGCCAGGTGAGCGGAACGAGGCACCAGGACAGCACGCTGTTCCCATACCAGATGTGATTGAGCAGACGCTCCAGCGCGCCCTGCACGCGGCTCATGAGGAACCAAAGCCCTGCTGGTACAAATTAGCGTACAGCCCTCCCTCGGCGATGAGGTCGGCGTGGGTGCCCGTCGCGACGACGCGGCCTTCGTCCATGACCACAATCATGTCCGCACGTTCCACCGTAGACAACCTATGCGCAATCACCAGCGTAGTGCGTCCGGCCGACATCGCCTCGAGAGACGCTTGAATAGCGGCTTCCGATTCGTTATCGAGCGCTGAGGTGGCCTCATCCAAAATAAGCACCGGGGCATCCTTTAACACCGCGCGCGCAATCGCCAGTCGCTGCTTCTGCCCACCTGACAGCCCGCTGCCGCCATCACCCAGCATGGCGTCCAACCCACCCGGCATGGCCGCAACAAATGAGGCCGCCTGCGCGGTCTCCAAAGCTTTATGCAGCGTGTCGTCGGTCACCGTGTCCAGCTGGCCAAAAGCAACGTTGGCCCGCACCGTATCGCTGAACAGCACCACTCGCTGTGATACCAATCCGAACTGCCGTCGATAGTCACTCAGACGAAAATCCGCGATCGACTGATCATCCAACATGATATTGCCGGCGCTAGGCGCGTAAAAACGGCACAGTAAGTGCATGAGGCTGCTCTTGCCGGCACCCGAGCGCCCCACAAACGCCACCATTTTCCCCGCGGGGATGTGCAAGCTGATGTTGCTCAGCACCGGCCCCTCGGCGTCGGGATAGGTAAAGCTCACCTGCTCCAATACGATGTCGCCGCGAGCACGCTCAAGCGTTAACTGCCCATGGTCAGGCTCGGGTGGCGCGTCAATTTGAGCGAATAAATCTTCAGCCGCGGCAAGACCTCGCTGAATGATGCTCTGAACGTTGGTCATTGTGCGAATAGGCTTGCCCAACTGGGCCGCCGCGGTAATGAATGCCACCAACGAGCCTGCAGAAAAACCAGCGAGGATCGCAGGGTCCAGCGCAAACCAGAACAGCGCCGCCAGGGCGAGTGACAGCAATACCTGCGCAATCGGCGTCGACACCGCCTGCACAAAAGCCAGCTTCAAGCTCTGCACCCGATTGAACTGGCTCGCCGCCCGAAAACGCTCGCTTTGTTGCTGGGTCGCAGAAAACATGCGGATCTCGTCAAACGCCTGCATGCTCTCGTTACTCAGCTGAGTCACTTCGCCCATGGAATCCTGTATGCGCCGACTGTAGCGCCGGAAATGTCGACCTACTGCCACCACCACACCTGCTATCGCTGGCGTGACCGCAAAAAACACGAGCGTCAATTTCCAGTTGAGGTAGAGCATGTAGCTGATCAACGCCACTATGGTCAGTCCATCGCGCAGTATCGTCTTCAGCGCATCCGATGAAGCGCCGCTGACCTGCTCTACATTGAAGGTGAGCTTGGAGACCAGCTCACCCTGAGTGAAGCCATCAATAAACTGCTTCGGCATACGAATGAGCGCGTCAAAAACCTGCGTGCGCAGCCGGTGAACGACTCCGCGGGCAACAATATTCATAAAGTAGTTGCCGAAGAAATAACCGCTGGCGCGAATCAGCGCCAATATGATCGCCGCTGCCGGCACGGCGATGCGCGCATATTCAAGGGGCCCCTTGTCACCCGGCGGCCAAAACCAGTGCGCCGCTTGCGACACAAACCCCATGCCGATCTGCGAGGTCTCGCCCAGAGAGTCCAATAGGAACTGGGTGAGATCGGCAAGCAAAACGTTGGCGATGGAATAGACGAGAAAGCCGAGAATACTCAGAGAAAACGCACCGCCATGTCGCGCTACGTAGCCCAGCAGACGGCGATACAGCGCCCAGTCACTCGGTTTTCCTTTTTCTGTCTTCACTATCGTTGCCTAGCGCGTGTTTTCAGTAGCAATGGTCAGGCGCGTGATATTGAGCTGCGCCGCCACATCCATTGCGGTCACCACATACTGATGTGGGGTCATCGCATCAGCCGACAAGGTCAACGGAATGTCAGTATTGCCGCTCAACTGCTGCCGCAGGGCTGCCGACAGTCCCCGCGCATCGTTGGGCACAGACTCACCGCTGAGCGTCATGTTGCCCACCGCATCGACCGTCAATAGCAGTCCGTTATCCGCTGACGCAGGCGACCCCTCGGCCTCAGGTAGATCCACCACCAATTGCGTCAGCTCAGAAAAGCTGGTCGAGACCATGAAGAAAATCAGCAACAAAAACACCACGTCGATCAGCGGCGTCAGATTGATCGAGACCTCGGGCCGGCGCAG
>JBELDB010000135.1:0-4129 GCA_042094525.1 Congregibacter sp.
CAACGAGATCCGCCGACACCTCAAGGCGCTGACAGAGGAGCTGGCACCATGCTGATGCGGGTGGCTCTGGGTTTATGTTTGATGATGGCTGGCTGCGAGGCTGATGTCAGCACGCAGGAAGAATCGTTAGCAAGGCCCGCACGATTGTTTACCGTAGGCATTGGCAACCGCCCGGCACCTCTTCAGTTCGTGGGCAAAGTAGCCGCGGCACACACCGTGGATCTTGGTTTTGAAATCGACGGGAAATTGCAAACGCTACCGGTGCGCGAAGGTGAAGTCGTCACTGACGGGCAGATTCTTGCGCGGCTGGACCCCGAGCGATTTGATCTGGCACTTGAGAGTACGCGAGCTGATCATGAATTGGCTGAAAAAACCTTGTCCCGGATCGAGTCACTCAGAGCGTCTGGCACCGTTTCTCAGGCGGAACTGGACGAAGCCATGGCTCGCGCCAAACTTACCGGGCTCGCCGTAAAGGCCGCGCAAAAGGACCTTTTTGACACCGTTCTTCGTGCCCCGTTTGACGGCCGGGTGACCAAGAGACTCGTAGAGAACTTTTCGCCTGTCGCACGGCTGACACCGGTCATTCGTCTTGCACCTACCGAGCGTATAGAAGTAGTGGCCGGAGTGCCTGAGCAGTTGATGGCCAACCTGAACCCAGCAGCGCTGCAAAAGGCCGAGGTGCGCTTCAGCACTGACCCTGAGCGACTCTTTGCTGCGCGGTGGCTCGATTATGAAGGCGAAGCCAGTCGCGATACTCAAACCTACGACGTCCGGTTTGCCCTGATAGAGACTCCTCAGTGGGCCGTGCTACCGGGTATGACCGCAACGGTCCTTTTATCGCTAGCCACTAACGATCAGGCGGTCGTCCAAATACCAATGAGTGCCCTGCAGAGCGATGCCACGGGCAACTTCTTTGTTTGGGTGTTCGACCCGGTCAGCACCAAGGTCGCCCAGCGAACCGTCAAACTGGGCATCCCAGTTCGAGACCAAGTGCCTGTCATCGCTGGGCTTAAGATCGGCGAGCAAGTGGTGGCTGCCGGTGGCGCCTGGCTCTACGCCGGCATGAAGGTCCGGCCACTCGCGGAAGACTGACCCTTGTCGAGATCCTCACTGACCGACTTTGCACTGGCGAATCCCCTGTTTGTCTGGGTGGTGGTGCTGAGTTGCTTGTTCGCTGGGCTGGTCGGTGGGCAACGTATCGCGCAGCTCGAGGACCCACCCTATCCGATCAAGATAGCCTACGTTTTCACGGAGTACCCCGGGGCTTCGGCGCTGGACGTCGAACAGGAAATTACCGAGGTCCTGGAAAGGTCGATTCAGGAACTCCCATGGATTGAGGAGATCGTCTCGCGGTCGCTGCCCGGACGCTCCGAAGTCCAAATAGAACTCGATCACTCGGTGTCTGCCGACGACACTGAGCAAATATGGGATGAATTGCGCAGGCGCGTAGCCGAGGGCGCGATGCGTTTACCGGCCAACGCGCACCCTCCTTGGGTCGAGGACGATTTCACTGACGTCTACGGACTGCTTTACGGCTGGGTCATTCCAGAGGGATACGACATCGCCACCCTACGCGATGCAGCGCGGCTACTCGAGACGGAAATCAAGCGCGTGGAACACGTTGCCAAGGTACGCGTCGAGGGCGTCCCTGAGGAGCAGGTTTACGTCGACTTCGATTACGCCCAATTGCGTCAGCTGGGCGTACCGTTCTCTCGCATTGTCGAGGCAATCAACAGCGTCTCGGGCCTTTTCCCCGCTTCCATGATGGAGTCGGGTCCCCATCGGCTGCGGATTGACGTCCCGCTGCGGCGGAGCGAGGCAGTACTGGAGAATCTCCTAATTGCCCTCCCTGGCGAGACCTCGATGATTCGGCTTGGTGATATCGCCACTATCTCCCGAACGGAAACTCGCATCCCTTCCCTCATCGTCAGGCATGAAGGGCAGCGCATTTTTGCGCTGGGCATCGCTATCGACGAAACCCAGAATGTGGTTCGAGTGGGTAAGGTGGTCGAAGAGCGTCTGTCAGAGCTACAGCAACTGCTGCCCGTCGGAATAGAAATGATCCCGCTGTTCGAGCAGCATCAGCTTGTCGACCAGACAATCAGCCAATTTCTCGTCAATCTCATCGCATCGGTCACCACCGTCATTCTGGCGCTATGCCTCTTCATGGGTTGGCGAGCCGGTGCCATGGTTGGCGCGGTGCTGATGCTGACTGTGACCGGCACTATCGGCATCATGGCTGCCCTTGGGATCGAACTGCAGCGTATTTCACTGGGTGCCATGATGATTGCAATGGGTATGCTGGTGGATAACGCCATTGTGGTCACAGAGGGCATGATCACCCGCATCAAACAGGGGGAAACCCCAAGAGAATCTGCCGTGTCGGCGGTGGCCAGCACTCGCTTCCCACTACTCGCCGCTACCGTCATTGGTGTTGCAGCCTTTGCACCCATTGGTCTATCAGCAGATTCAACGGGCGAATACCTCGGCTCTCTTTTTAAGGTCTGCGGTATATCCCTACTGTTGAGCTGGGTGCTTGCGATCACACTGGCACCCGCGATTGGCGTCGGCCTGCTAAAACCTGAGGCTAAGGCGCAAGACGAGGCGCAAGTCTACGCCGGCCCAGTTTTTGTCGCTTATCGAAAGATCTTGAATCAGGGCATTTCACGGCGCGGCTGGACAACCATTTCACTGATTGGCGTCATGCTATTGAGCATGGTTGGCTTCACCCAACTCCGGCAGGGCTTTTTCCCCACGACCAGCACACCGCTATTTTTTGTTGATCTCTACCAAACTCAGGGTACGGATATCCGCACAAGCGACCAGCTCGCTGAGAAAGTGCGGGAACGCTTACGCTCTCTAGAGGGGGTCACTGAAATTTCCAGCTGGGCTGGCCGAGGGCCAATCCGCTTCACCATGATTTTACTGCCTGAGCGACCTGATCCGGCCTACGCGCAACTGGTGGTGAATGTCGATAATACGAGCGCGGTGCAGAACCTCATGGAGGCGACCAGCCAGCTTATCGAGACGGAATTCCCTGAAACTCACCATATGGTCAGACGCCTGGAATTTACCGAAGGTACTGCCAGCAAAATAGAGGCTCGCTTCTATGGCCCCGACCGCGCCGTGCTGCGGATCCTCGCTGACCGAGCGATGCAGCTATACGTCAATCATGGTCTCGTTGATCGCAAGATCGATTGGCGCGAGCAGAGACTGTCTCTCAGGGTTGTCCCGGATGAATCTCGTGCACGCCGCGCTGGAATTCAGTTACCAGACGTTGCCCGGGCGGTGGCATCAAGCACGATAGGCACGACCGTGGGCGTGCTGCGAGATGCCGACAAACCGGTCCCTATCGTCGCAAGGATCATGCCGCTAGCAGAGACAGCAGAGACACTGCTCGAACGCGACTTATGGAGCGAGAGTACTCAGTCCTTCGTCTCCGCGCGACAGATCGTGTCGAGCGCAGCACTGCATGCCGAAGACAGTTTCATCATGCGCCACAATCGGGTTCGCCGGATCACCGTTCAGGGCAATGCACCCCCGGGTGAGACCGCTAACAGTGCCTTTAACGCCATTAGGTCAGACATTGAGGCGATTGAGCTTCCTTCGGGCTACGAGATGAGTTGGGGCGGCGAGTACGAAGCAATGAGGGAAGCTAACGAATCCGTGATCAGTCGGTTCCCCATCGCACTACTGGCGATGGTCATTGCGACGCTGATATTGTTTGGCAGCTTCCGGCAAATGCTTGTGATTTGGATGACCGTGCCACTCATCATCGTGGGTGTTTTTGTCGGACTCTTTGTCACTAATCTCTCGTTTACCTTCCCAGCGATGCTAGGTCTGCTGAGTCTGGTCGGTATCTTGATCAAGAACTGCGTCATCATGGTGGAAGAGATCAATCTGCGCTCTGCTCACGATGGCCTTAGCCAACACGCCTTGGTGTCAGCCTGTGTGAGCCGCCTGCGTCCGGTGCTGTTGGCGGCAGGCACCACCATTGTCGGCATGGCGCCGCTCTTAAGAGATGACTTCTTTCGCGAGATGGCGGTGTCGATCATGGGCGGGCTGGCCTTTGGGTCGGTGCTGGCACTCCTCGCCGTACCGGTGTTTTACGCGCTATTGTTTTCGATCA
>JBELDB010000136.1:0-4114 GCA_042094525.1 Congregibacter sp.
CGGGCGACTCCACTATGACCAGTGCTTTACCCATAAATTGCGCTTGCCTGCATTGTTTGCACCGCCGAGACAGACCGGCGGCCGCTGGAAGGTGGGCATCTATAAGGGCGATTTTCCTCGGGGTCAAGGCCTCTCTGAAATCTTGCCATGTTCAGTCCCGCCCCCTGTAAAGCCCCTCTTAATCAATAGAATCAATAACTTGTGACAGCCTATTTAACCCATCAGGCCCCTCTTTCTCATTCCAGAAAATACTCACGGCCTGTTCCGATAACTCGACAAAGGCGGCACCCGGGGGCAAGGCTGACAGCCAATTGGGGGCCGGCGAGACGCCACTGGTCGGCGACCACTCGTCGTCAACCGACACGAAGCATGCGTCCCGACCAGCTTGGTGAAGGTGATTGGGTAACCGTCTCTCGTAACAGGCAAACTCATCGTCTGATCGAAAGCGAAACCGGGCAGGTATGGGTGGTAGCGGGCGCAGAGAAACCCGCAAATTGCAGGACCGCGCCTGATCTCGCAGCGCGGCTTTAGCGCGCTGCGACTTGCTGGGCATCGCCGACATCAGCGGTGCGATGACCACCGCCAAACCCAGCACAATCAGCACATAGACCACATCAATACTCCGGAGAGACAAGCCCACTGTTTTTGACTACATTTAGCGCCATAACAAAGGAGCAGCGGAGAGAGTATGCCCTACCAAAACATCCTCGTGGCGATTGACCTCGGCGCGACCACTGAGACGATCATTCAACGGGCTGCGTCATTAGCCAGCCAAAACAGCGCGCAGCTGCAAGTGCTACACGTGATCGAACCACTGGCCATCACCTACGGCGGCGATATTCCCATGGATTTCTCTGCCATTCAGGAAGAGATTCATGAACAGGCGAAAGAGCAGCTGGACAGGCTTTGTTCGGCCTTGTCGATACCTGAGAGCAACCGCCACCTGGTAACAGGTCGTCCCGAATCAGAGATTCCCACCCAAGCCAAGGCGGTTGCCTGTGACCTGATCGTCGTGGGCACCCACGCGAGATGGGGTTTGGCGCTGCTGCTAGGCTCCACCACTGACGGCGTCATGCACGGCGCTGAGTGCGATGTGCTTGCGGTTAAAGTCGACGCAGAAAGCTGACGGCGGGCGCTAACCGCGGAGAAATTGCGCCAGCTGGGTACCATCAAATGGCCACCCCAACTCGCGGCCTGAGCTGTCTTTTACGACCGGGATTGTGACGCCATATCGCTCCATCAAACTCAGGTCATCGGCGATATCCACCGCCTGATAAACATGCCCGCCTTGCTCAAGAATCGCCTCGGCATGCTCGCAAAGATGGCAGCCCGATGTGGTGTAGAGTGTGAGCGGAAGCATGATGAATTCTCCGATAGGGGTGAGCGTGCCTGAACAGTCTGATGCAGCCTGGCACCCCGGCAGGGGTCTGACGCTCTACGGCCGAAAGCCTGCGCTCGAGGCATTGGAAGATCTATCGCTGACCATCCACTGCCTGCATCTGGCCGACAGCAACCGATCCGGCGGCATTATCGCGCAAATTATCAAAGAAGCAGAGCGCCGGGGTATTGCCATTCGCTACCACGACCGGCAGGCGCTCTCGCGGATCTCGAAAAACGGCAAGCAGGACCAGGGGGTTGCCCTCGATGTCGTGTGTCCCAACTTTATGTCGCTCGAGGCATTCACTGATCTTCCGGCAAAGCCAAGGACCGTCTTAGCGCTTGATGGTGTCACCAACCCGCAGAACGTGGGGATGATCATTCGCTCCGCGGTGGCAGCGGGCATCGATGGCGTGTTGTACCCAAATCGAGGTATCGCCTCACTGGGGCCGCTCGTTATCAAAGCATCAGCAGGAAACGTCTTCCGGGCCCCCATCATCCGCTGCGACTCGACGACCGCTGCGGTGGCCCTACTCAAATCCATGGGCTATCAAATCGCCGTTCTCGAAGCCACGGCGTCGGCGTCATTATTTGAGTTCAGCGCGACCGGCAACGTGGTTTGTGTGCTGGGTGGTGAGAGCGCCGGCATTGGCCGAGAAGTTGAGGCGTTGGCCGACACCCGCCTCAACATTCCTATGGCAAATGGCGTGGAATCACTGAACGTTGCGGTGACCGCAGCGCTAGTGTCCTTTCACCTCGGACAGCCCACGGACTGAGGCCTGCCCAACTCCCTGCCAGTGGGCTCAGTTGCCTCCCGGCGCCGAGGCGTTGCCATTGGCAACCGCCAGCCAAGCCTGCTGTATGACGTAGGCGCGAATGGCGTCGGTGTCTTCCTTCGTGAGGTGCCCAGAGAAAGCAACCATGCCCTGCTTCTCCAGTGCACCCTCGCGGACAACCTGATCCCAGGCCTGCTCGCTGGCTGAAATAGCTGACCAGCGAAGATCCGGAACTACGCCGCCGCTGACCGCGAACGCGCCATGACAGAAGTGGCAGTTCTCTGCGAATCGCTGCATGCCCAGCTGATGCTGCTCTGGTTCACCAAACATGGGAGACTTGGGTGTCGCCACCACCTGATCCGCGAGGGGCGCCGGCATCATTTCGTTACCACCGAGCTTGAACGTAAGAACCCGCGCCGGCTCTTTGCCAGCCGCCTGCCCATAGGTAAAGCCCGCAATCAAATTGGACACGCTGCCCCAGCCAGATAGCACGCTGAGGTATTGCTCTCCGTCGATCTCATACGTCATTGGCGCTGCCGCCGCGTTGCCTACCAGCTTATGGGACCAGAGGCGCTCACCGGTCTCTGCGTCGTAAGCGACCAAGTCGCCGAACTTATTGCCCTGAAAAACCAGACCCGCGTCGGTACTCAGCACGCCGCCGTTCAAGGGCAGCGGGAAAGGGACGGCCCAGCGTGGCTCGGCCTTGACAGGATCCCAGGCAAGCAACGAGCCACCGTCCAGATCCGCCACCGCGTCGAGCGTGCCCGCCGGGTACTCCACGGGCCAACCCGCCGCCGCGTCATATCCAATGTTCCACCAAGACTTACTGTCTTCTACGTTGCGTGTTTTATCGTAGAAAAAGGGAATCTCGTTGACCGGGATATACACCAGCCCCGTATCGGGATTGAACGCCATCGGATGCCAGTTATGCGCCCCTGTCGGGCCAGGTATCACAACAGTCAACGCCATATCGACCGCGTCCTGTATCAGAACAGGTCGACCGTTCTCATCAAACTCCCCGGTAGTCCAGTTCTGCTGCGTAAAGGGTGTCGCAGAAATCAGCTCACCATCGGCGGCGTCCAAAACGTAGAAGAAACCGTTCTTGGGCGCCTGCATCACGACGCGCCGATCGGCACCGTCCTGACCCAGCGGCAGGTCAGCCAGCATAATCTGCTGAGTCGCAGTGTAATCCCAGCGGTCGCGCGGTGTTGTCTGATAGTGCCAGCGGTATGCGCCGGTATCCGCATCGACCGCGAGAATGGAAGAGAGGAACAGATTGTCGCCGTCGCCGCTGGGATCGCGAACATCGGGGTTCCAAGGCGAACCGTTGCCCACACCGATCAGGATCTGGTCGTTGACCGTGTCATAAACAATGGAATCCCAAGCAGTGCCGCCGCCGCCGTCCGTCACCCAAGCACCGTCGTCTCCCCAAGTCTCGTTCGCCAACTTGGCCAGAATGGCGTCAGAAGCCGCACCGTCAGGCTTCTTCTCGGGATTCGGCACAGTGTAGAAACGCCACACCAGTTCACCGGTTTCAACATCGTAGGCAGTCACGTAACCCCGTACGCCCAGCTCCGCCCCGCCGTTACCAATAATCACTTTATCTTTGAACACTCGAGGTGCCCCGGTGATGGTGTACGGCTTGCTCTGATCTACCGTCACTTCGCTCCACACCACCTCGCCAGTGGCCGCATCCAGCGCCTCCAACCGACCATCAAAGACGCCGATGAACACTTTACCGTTGTGCACTGCTACGCCGCGATTGACGACGTCACAGCATCCTTTCGCGGCATCTTTGCCCGAGACCTCGGGGTCATAGACCCATAGCTCCTCACCCGTCTTGGCGTCCACCGCATAGACCACCGACCAGGCGCTGGACACATACATCACCCCATCCACAACAAGGGGGGTCGCCTCAGCACCGCGCGGCTTGGCGGTCTCATACACCCAGCCCACGCCCA
>JBELDB010000137.1:0-4114 GCA_042094525.1 Congregibacter sp.
CATTCTCAGCGACATTTACCGCGCAACTATTCGATGAAGAGGTGAATGGTCAGGCACAGAAAGGCATTTATGACCCGACGCCCGGTGCACGCAAACTCGCGCAGGACTCCCTGTCCAGCTACGAGCTGGAATCTCAGCTATACAGCATGACGCTGGAGTGGGACCTCGGTGGGGTAACGCTTAAGTCATTGACCAGCTACCAGAATGACGATATCGCGATCCAGCGCGACAACGACCGCCACGACTACCGCACATTGCCGCCCTTTTTTCTGCTGCAAAGCTATTTCGATCCTGAGACCAACGAGCAGAAAACCACGACACAGGAATTCAACCTGATCTCCAACGAACCCGCTTTTGGTCGCCTCGACTGGGTGGCGGGCGTGTTCTACCTCGATACCGAGGTCGACATCAGCATTCTTGAACGGCTCGACTTCGGCTTTGACGGCGAGTTCGACGACTTCACCCTCGACGACATCTATGCCTATGGGGGCGACGTTGGCTTTATCTCCGACTCAAAGCCGGAGCGCGAATCGATATCGGTTTACGGTCAGGGCACCTGGTCATTCACAGACAGCGTGCGCATGATCGCCGGCCTACGTTACACCGAGGACGAGGTCTACAGTGCCGTCACCAACTTCTACGGGCGCGAGGGCACAGAGATTCTCGAGATCGAGAGTGAGAAGGTCACAGGAAGACTGGCTTTAGAGATGGACCTCGGCGACTCCACCATGGCCTACGCCTCCTATACCCGCGGCTTCAAGCCGGGTGGCTCAAACCTGACCTTTGGCCGCGAAGACGTGGTGTCACCTATCGTGGTGCTGCCAGTTTTCGAGGAAGAAACCATCGATGCCTATGAAGTCGGCCTGAAAACCGACCTCGCCGATGGCAGAGTCCGGCTCAACGGCGCGGCGTTCTTCTACACCTACGACAACCTCCAGTATCAGGCCACTGATCCCGAGGTTTTTCAGGGCGGCGTAGGCAACATCCCCGAATCTGAGATCATGGGTGCGGAACTCGAGTTGGGAGCATTTGTCACCGACTCTCTGATCTTCGATGCCCGTCTCGCATGGCTGGATACGGAGATTACGGCGAGCCATTTAGCACTCGACAACGTCGAATCAGAAGCCGCGACCAACGCACTGCTGGCGCAAGGCATCAGCCTATTCAGCCCCGAAGTGGAAATTGCCCGGGCGGGTCAGATTGCCGACGTCAAAGGCAACGAACTGGCTAAAACACCTGGCTTCACGGCGAATCTTGCGCTGACCTACAGCAACTCTATAGGGAGCTGGGGTGATTTCGAGGGTACTCTCAGTTATACCCACCGCGGTGACTTCAGGCACCGTATTTTTAATAACCCCACTACTGACGAAGTCGACGGTTACGACACCTTCGACTTGGTGCTGCGCTTCTCGCCGACCGACGCCAACTGGCGGGTCGAGCTGATTGGCAAGAACCTGACAGACGAGGACGGCATTAATGCGCGCTTTACCGACGTATTTGGTGTTGGCGCCACGGGTGATCAGTTCATCCCGCCGCGTCAGCTAATGGCTCGCATAGGCATCGATTTCTGAACAAAAGCAGCTTTTGATAAAGAGGCAGATGGTGGACCGGTTTTTCAAACTCTCTGAATCAAATACCACCGTTGGCATTGAGCTGAGCGCAGGCCTCACCACGTTCATGGCCATGGCGTATATCGCCTTTGTGAATCCGCAAATGATGGCCTCTGCGGGTATGGAGCAAGGCGCGGCGTTTGTCGCTACCTGCATTGCGGCGGCAGTGGCCTGCTTCTTTATGGGGCTCTATGCAAACTGGCCGGTAGGTCTCGCGCCGGGCATGGGGCTTAACGCTTTCTTTACCTACACCATCGTCGGCGATATGGGTTACCCATGGCAGACCGCACTGGGTGCGGTCTTTATTGCGGGCATCCTGTTCGTAATCCTAACTGTCACTCGACTCAGAGAGTGGATGCTGGTCAGCATTCCCTGGAACCTGCGCATCGCGATGGGAGCAGGCATCGGACTTTTCGTGGGCATGATTGGGTTACGTAATGGCGGGCTGATCGTCGACCACCCGGCCACCCTACTCTCGCTCGGTAATTTTCAGATCACCGAAACCCTGCTGGCCGCATTGGGCTTTCTCATCATTACCGGGCTGGCCACGCGGCGCTTTCCCGGGGCCATTTTGCTCGGCATTCTGCTGGTCACCGTCGTCGGATTGAGCTTAGGCGCGGTGCAATATCAGGGAGTAATGTCCGTGCCGCCCTCCATCTCACCCGTGCTTGGCCAGCTGGATATCGCCGCTGCGCTGGACGTTGCGATGATCAGCGCTATCGCGTCCATTCTGTTTGTGAACCTGTTCGACACGGCTGGCACCTTGGTAGGTGTGGCGACACAGGCGGGACTCACCAAGGCCGATGGCAGCATTGAGAATCTCGACAGAGCGCTCAAGGCAGACAGCACAAGCAGCGTGGCGGGGGCATTTGTGGGCTGCGCGCCGGTGACCTCCTACGTAGAAAGTGCAGCGGGTGTCGCTGCAGGGGGCAAAACCGGTCTCACGGCCTGCGCCGTGGGCGTGCTGTTTTTAGCGATGATCTTTTTCGCACCGCTAGCGAGCATGATTCCGCCTTTTGCTACTGCCGGCGCATTGCTCTACGTAGCGCTCCTGATGATGTCGGGGATGCAGCACCTCACCTGGTCCGACCCCACCGAACTCCTGCCCGCGCTCCTCACCATCATTATGGTGCCGCTGTCTTTCTCCATAGCGAACGGCATCGCAGCCGGGTTTTTAAGCTACGTGGTGTTAAAGGTGATCGCCGGAAAAAGTGCCGATGTCAGTGCCGCGGCGTGGGTAATGGCATTGATTTTTACGGCTCGCTTCGCCTTTGTCTAAGGCCGGACTGGGTGCTCAACAGCAAACCGTATGGCTGCCACCATGCCGCTCAAAATCGTGAGTTCGCGGCAACTAAGATGTGATGCGATCCTTGATGATCTCGTAAAGGGCGGGCCTGTGCTCTCGGATTTCCTCTACCGTGAGTCCCTCCAATGAGTGGGGATACATCAGCCAGGCATCGGTCTCCTCCAGGAAATACTCAGGCACGCGATCTACCTCCCGACGGCTAGGCTTGTAGTACGGCACCGCCACCCGAATGTCAGAGGGCGTGTTAAGTCGAGCCAGCGAGGTCAGTCGCTCAATGACCGCATCGACCGTACGACCGGTATCAAAAACGTCATCCACGATTAACAGCTTGTCTTCCGCGGTAACGTTTTTGATCAGGTAGTTGAGCCCATGCACCCGTATACCACCCAATCTCTGATCTATGCCGGCGTCATATGAGGACGTGCGAATCGCGATGTGATCGGTCTCGATGCCGCTATGGGCCAAAAACTCCTGCACAGCGATACCAATAGGCACCCCTCCCCGCCAGATGGCAATGATCACCGTTGGTTCGAATCCGCTAGAGAACACGCGCTCCGCAAGACGGAACGAGTCCACTAACAGCTGGTCAGCCGAGAGATACTGCTTGTCACTCATTGTGTCGAGATTCTCACCGCAGAGAGGGTATAGTCACCGCTGAAGTTCGCCAGACGGTATGTGCGAGACGTTAACGTGAAAAAGCAATTTATTGAAGAGCAACAGCTGCTTGAAGAGGCCTTCAGGCTCGCGGTCACTATCTTCGACAGCGGTTTTCGGCCCGATTTTATTGTGGGCATCTGGCGGGGCGGATCAACGGTCGGCATCTATGTTCAAGAATGCCTCCAGTATCTTGGCGTTAAGACCGACCATATCTCTATCAGAACCTCGTACCGCGGCCAGCCCAGTTACGGTGAGCTTTTGGACAATCCTGAGCGTATTCGGGTGCATGGCCTGCAGTATCTGTTTGAAAACCTGAATCGCAGTGACAAGCTGCTCATCGTCGACGATGTCTTCAGCTCCGGTTATAACGTTGAGGCGGTCATCACCCGACTCAAAGCAAAGTGCCGACGGAATATGCCCGACGAAGTCCGCGTGGCGGTTCCCTACTACAAACCCAGTAACAATCTGAGTGGCCGCAAACCCGACTACTTTTTGCACACCACCGAGGATTGGCTAGTGTTGCCTTACGAACTGCAGGGTC
>JBELDB010000138.1:0-4010 GCA_042094525.1 Congregibacter sp.
CCACCCGCATCCAGCTCGGACTTCAAGGTACCCAGCTGGATATCCTGAATGCGGGCCTTGTTATGCGCACTATCGGTCAGAATACCGACCTGATTACCGCTGTAGGACTTCGCCCTTACAGCACGCTCGCCCAGTGCCATGCTCAGTAGGGCCGTCGTGACTTTCTCGCCAGTACTGAGCAGTGCGTCCAGTTCACGCGGCGTGGGAGTTGCCTGAATCTCTCTCGCCAATCCCAGCAACCGGTTGGTTTCACCCGACATCGCCGACACCACCACGACCACGTCGTGGCCTTCGCTTTTAAAGCGAGCCACTCGGTCAGCGACCGCACCAATCCGCTCTGCCGAGCCGACCGACGTGCCGCCGTATTTTTGGACAATAAGCGCCATAACTCACGCGGTGTGTCTAGGAAGGGGCGAGTATTTAACACGATTAGTGGCTCGGTGAGAACCGGCAGCGACTGATGCGCCAACAAATCACGCGACAGATGACTCAGAGTCGCAATCTGTCTGACCAACGGTCACTCAGACTGGCATCAACCGAGTTGCGCGGCGACCCACTCAGGCAGCGAAGCGAGCACCACCGGCAGGGCTGCTACGTCAGAGCCGCCTCCCTGCGCCATGTCAGGTCGTCCACCACCCTTCCCACCCAGCTTACCGGCAAAGTGTTTGATCACGTCACCCGCTTTGACTCGGTCAGTAGTATCGGATGTCACGCCCGCCACCAGGGCAATTTTTCCGTCTTCGACGGCAGCGAGCAGGATGACGCCGGTTCCAAGCTTGTTCTTGCACTGATCCAACGTGTCGCGAAGCGTCGAGGCCGTGGCACCCTCAATCTGGGCGCCAAGCACCTTGATTCCCTCGACCTCCACGGCATCCTGCGTCAAGTCGCCCCCTGTTGAGGTCGCCAGTTTCTGACGCAGTCTGGCGGACTCTTTCTCAAGGTCCCTCACCTCGGCACGCAGCGCCTCGACTTTGCCAGACGCACTCTCTGGAGTGGCCTTCAAGGCACCGCAAACTGATTGCATCGCGTGTGACATGGCCGATACATGAGCCAGCGCAGCTTCACCCGTGACCGCCTCAATTCGCCGGACACCGCTTGCCACGCCCGCCTCACTAGTAATCCAAAAGAGGCCAATGTCGCCAGTACGCGAGACATGGGTACCACCACAGAGTTCTACCGAGAAGCCGTCAGCGCCCATCGTCAGCACCCTGACCTCGTCGCCATATTTTTCGCCAAACAATGCCATGGCACCCGCAGCGACGGCGTCGTCCATGCTCATCAGCTCGGTCGATACCTCAGCGTTCGCGCGTATCTGGTCGTTCACCATGGTGGTGATACTGGCGAGGGTTTCAGTTGATACCGGCTCGCCGTGTGAAAAATCGAAGCGCAGCCTTTGGGAATCGACCAGCGAACCTTTCTGCAGAATGTGGTCTCCCAACTCCCGCCGCAGTGCCTCGTGGAGCAAGTGCGTCGCAGAGTGGTTAAGCCGTGTCCGGTTGCGCAACGCGGCGTCGATCTGGCTATCAACCCTGTCGCCCATCTTGATCGAGCCCGACGTCACGGTCACATGATGTAAATGGTGCCCCTGCGCCTTGGTGGTGTCGGTGACATCTACCGCCCCGTCAGCCGCTGTTAGACGACCGCAGTCACCCACCTGTCCACCGCTCTCTCCGTAGAAAGGTGTGCGGTCCAGAATCACGACGCCGGACTGATCCGCCTCCAGTGCCTCTTGCTCGACGCCCTCGACTAAAATCGCGAGTACAGTGCCTTCAGCCTGATCAACCTCGTAACCCATAAAGTCTGTCTCGCCGTCCAGCGTGATGCTCTGGCTATAATCTACTTTGAATCCTGCATGATCCTGAGATCGTTGCCGTTGCGACGCCATCGCCGCCTCGTATCCTTCAACATCCAGATCCAGTCCTCGCTCGCGAGCGATATCATTCGTCAGATCAACGGGAAATCCGTATGTGTCATAAAGCTTGAAGACCACATCACCCGGGATGGTCCGGTCAGCAATCTGCTCCAGTGCCTCCTCAAGAATCGCCATGCCATTGTCGAGCGTCCGGGCAAATTGCTCTTCCTCGCCCTGCAAGGCCGCCGTGATTGCAGACTGCTGGGAGGCGAGCTGTGGATAAGCGTCTCCCATTTGCCCGATCAGATCGGGCACCAGCTGAGCAAAAAAGGGCTCCTTGGCGCCCAACTTATTTCCGTGTCGAATGGCACGACGAATAATCCGCCGCAGTACGTAGCCCCGCCCCTCGTTACCCGGCGTGACACCATCTGCAATCAGAAACGCCGTAGAACGAAGGTGATCCGCGATCACTCGCAGTGACTTGTCTTCGGGATCTCTTGCACCCAACTGTTTCGCGACGGCAGTGATCAGGGCAGTGAACAAGTCGATTTCATAGTTGGAATGCACGTGCTGCAGCACCGCAGCGACGCGCTCCAAACCCATTCCCGTGTCAACAGAAGGCGCAGGTAGGGCGTGCAGTTCGCCCTGAGCATCGCGGTTGTATTGCATGAACACCAGATTCCAGATCTCGATGTAGCGATCAAGATCGTCATCCTCGCTACCCGGGGGCCCACCCGGCACATCCGGGCCATGATCATAGAAAACCTCTGAGCACGGACCACAAGGGCCGGTGTCACCCATCTGCCAAAAGTTGTCTTCGTCCAGTCGTGAGAGTCGCGCAGGGTCGACCCCTATTTCCTCGACCCATATTTGCGCCGCTTCGTCGTCAGTGATGTGCACCGTGACCCACAATCGCTCGGGGGGTAACTGCAGCGTCTCCGTCAAAAACTGCCAGGCAAATTGAATTGCCTCGCGTTTGAAATAGTCGCCAAAGCTGAAATTGCCCAGCATTTCGAAAAAAGTATGGTGCCGCGCTGTGTAGCCCACGTTCTCGAGATCGTTGTGTTTACCACCCGCTCTGACGCACTTTTGAGCCGTCACTGCCCTCTGATAAGGCCGTTGCTCCAGACCGAGAAACGTCTCCTTGAACTGGTTCATTCCCGCATTGGTAAACAACAGCGTGGGATCATCCGCTGGCACTAGCGAGCTGGAGTCGACCCGCGTGTGCCCCTGCGCCTCAAAATAACTGAGAAATGCTTCGCGGATTTCAGCGGTGTTCATGGAGGCTTCTCTTGCTTATGTGAGAGTCAGAGGCAGTGGCAGCTGATCAGTTCAGGCCAGCGGTCAGCTGGCCTTCTGTCATCTCGCGCCCGGCCAGAATATGAAGATGAAGGTGGAAGACAGTTTGGCCTCCCCCCTCACCGTTATTGATCACCAATCGGAACGCATCCCCAACACCGAGATCTTCGGCGACACGTCCCGCCACGAGCAAAAGGTGGCCCAATAGCACCTGATCATCAACGCTCGAATCCACTAATCGGGGAATGGGCTTGCGCGGAATGATCAGCACATGGGTGGGCGCCTGCGGGTGAATGTCGCGTATCACCACGCATTGATCGTCCTCATAGAGAAACTGAGTGGGGATCTCACCCCGAGTGATCTTGCCGAAGATGGTGTCTTCCATGGTAATCGGTTCAGTCCAGCTTCTCGTCGGCGGTCAGGGCACGAGCCTCTTCCTCCAACATCACAGGGATACCGTCTCGGACCGGATAGGCCAGCCCACTCGCTTTACACATGAGTTCTTGTGTCTCCTCGTTATAGACCAGAGGCGCCTTACTGACCGGACAAACGAGGATATTGAGCAACTTGGGATCGAGCACAGGTTTATCCTGCCACTTTAAAACGCAAAGTATACGGCCTTGTCACCCGGAGAGCACCGTCTCATCCCTTCTAGGCGTGGACACCCAATGCTAACGCCACGCTCAATCGGGCATCGGGGGGACCAGTAGCTGAGGATCAATGCGTTGGTTGAACCAGCTCATGCGCCAGTCGAGATGAGGCCCGGTCGCCCTGCCGGTCGCGCCAATCGCGCCAATCAGATCGCCGGGCTTCAGTTGCTCACCGACGGAGACGGAGACCTCACTCAGATGAAGGAAAG
>JBELDB010000139.1:0-4002 GCA_042094525.1 Congregibacter sp.
CCACCCACATGCTGTGACAGATGGCGCGGGAAGCCCAGAATTTCCTGGACTCTCGCCATAAAGTGTTCTGCCAGTTCCCCAGAGCGTGCCAGACCTTGTTGCTGAAAACGGTTGGTCAATTCTTTTTCCCGATTCCACCAGGCGAGGGAGCTCGCCAGCTCATCGATAAAGCTGGCATCAAATCCCATAGCTTTACCGACATCGCGGACCGCGCTGCGCGACCGGTAGGTGATCACCGTTGCGGCCAGCGCCGCGCGGCGACGGCTGTACTTTTCATAGATGTACTGAATCACTTCTTCGCGCCGTTCATGCTCGAAGTCCACATCAATATCAGGTGGCTCATCTCGCTCCCGCGAGATAAATCGCTCGAATAGTAGCGAGACCTGTTCCGGGGAGACCTCGGTGATGTGCAGGCAGTAGCAAACGACGGAGTTAGCAGCAGAACCTCTGCCCTGGCAGAGGATATGGCGTGACTTGGCAAACCGGACAATGTCGTAAACAGTTAAAAAGTAGTACTCGTAGGAAAGCTCGGTAATCAGATCGAGTTCCTGATGGATCCGCGTTTGGACAGCTTCGGGCACGCCGTCTGGCCAGCGCAATTTGGCACCGGCCGCGACTTCCTGGCGCAGATAACTGTTGGCAGTGTGATGCGAAGGTACGACCTCTTCCGGGTATTCATAGCGCAGTTCATCAAGACTGAACTGGCATCGGTCAGCGATATGACGTGTCTCGTCGATGAGTGTTTCAGGGTATAGCGAGAGCAAGGCATCTAGTGTGCGCAGATGCTGCTGGCTGTTGATCAGCCGGCGGTGCCCTAGTTGCTGCACTGGAGTCTGTAGTCTGATCGCGGTCAGCACATCATGCAGCGCCTTGCGTTTGGCGCTGTGCATTTGCACCTCGCCACAGGCCACCATGGGTACCTGAAGGTTTTGTGCCATGTGGTAGCGGTGCTTGAAGCGGCGCCATTCATCGTTCCCCAGTAGTCTGCTGATGCCGATCCAAACTCGCCCCTTGCACCGCCTTGTCAGTTGTTGGAGATGAGCGGTCTGATTGTCGGTGTCATCTGGCAAGAGGATGAGCAGGCAGCGTTTGAGATGAAAGATCACATCGCGTAGATGAACACAATATTCGCCTTTACCGCTGCGGCGGCGCGCACGACTGATGAGCCCCGAGAGTTCTCCATACGCCTCGCGGCTGGGTACCAGTGCGACCAGGCGAATACCTTCGGTCAGGGTGAACTCGCTGCCAATAATCAGCTTAAGCCCCCGCTCTTTGGCGGCGACGTGTGCTTTGACGACGCCTGCCAGCGAGCACTCGTCGGCAATGGCCAGGGCGTAATAACCGCAGCTTGCTGCGCGGCCGACGAGTTCCTCAGGTGCCGAGGCGCCGCGCAAAAAGCTGTAGTGGGTCAGGCAATGAAGTTCGGCGTACACGACAAATACTGTATAAATAAACAGTATTCTAACGGTATGCAGGCTGCCCTGAAAAGCGCCGCGGTGAAATAGCGTAGACTGTTTTTCACGAGAGCCGCTACGAAGCGAAGGCCGCCATATTTTTGAAGGCTCCGAGCTCCGGAGTAGTCAGTAAAGAGTGATCAGACACGGGAGTGGAGCATGAAAGTGATTGACCGACGACGCGGCCAATATGCCCTGATTGGCGTGCTCTTTTTAGGGTTGTTGGCTTGTACCGGTGTGCCCGAGGGTATTGACCCTATCAGGGGGTTTGATCAAAACCGCTATCTCGGCACCTGGTATGAAATTGCTCGGTTGGACCATAGTTTTGAGCATGGTCTGAGCGAAGTCAGCGCAACCTATGACGTTAACCCCGACGGCAGCATTGCGGTTTTGAATCGCGGATTTGATCTCGAGGAAGGTGAATGGCGCGAGGCGGAAGGCGTAGCGCGCTTTGTGCAATCTCCTGACATCGCGCACCTGAAAGTGTCTTTCTTTGGGCCCTTCTATGGCAGCTACGTGGTCTTTGAACTGGGAGAGGACTACGACTACGCCTTTGTCTCGGGTTTCAACCGCAGTTACTTATGGTTTCTCGCGCGAACGCCTGAGGTCAGCGAAGCGTTGCGAGCGCAGTTTTTGCAGCGCATTACCGAGCTGGGGTTCGACCCGGATGAGCTCATCTGGTTGGATAATGCCTCTGACGCTGTAGTGAGCCGACAGTGAATTGATAGTGGACCACCGTTAAGAGGTGTTGAATCAGCGTTTTCGACGGAATACGTCATAACAGTGTTCCGGCGTCAGGCAAAAAGCCCATGTAAATACCAGCGGCGATTATGTCGGTCCTGATAGATCCAAACGGGTTGTTTCTGAGGTGTCTGGGCGATGTAGTAATCCCGGCTGACAGGGGTGGTCCACCACTGATCCTCGATCCGCTCCGGGCCATGGAGCACATCCAGCGGCCCATTCCAATAGAGCTGCTCGGTATCCTGGTGGATGGGCTGTGGCGTCGGTAATAACCAGAAAGGACGCTGTCCCAAAGCGTCGCAGTCACGGTTTTGCTGAGTATTCAGCGTATGCGTCTCAAAAACGGCATGCTCCGGGAGGTGCTCATAACGGCAGTCGAGGTAACCGACAGCCTGTAGACCAAGTCTGCTGCGTAGACGGTCAACGAGTTCATGCCGTGATGCCGCCGTGACCCCGGTATGAAATAAATCCTGCGGCGCGACAGAGGCCTCCTGAAGCTGGTCGACGACCAGCGAGATCCCCTCGATATCCTCCGGCAGTGACCAAGTGTCCAGTTGTAAGCAGGACAGTTCGAACCAGAGCTTCGCATTGTGTTGTGCGACGTCGGAAAACACCTTGAAAGCAGTGGCGCCCGGCCGTGAATCTCGTTGCAGTGCTGATCGGGTTTCGTGCGGTTGGAGTGATGGAGCCGGTGTTTGTATTAAGCGTTGTGGCCGTAAATAGCGCCACTCAATCGCGACAGTGCTGAGCTGTGTGTTTACCAGAAATTGGCAGAAGTGCGTCAACAAGCGCTGCATGGCGGGGTGAAGTTCCTGTCGATTTTGGATGTCAAAGCCGAACCACAGCGTGTCCTCGAAGCGCTCGGGTGGCTGGTAAGTCACGGCGGGTTCCTGTTGATGACCTTTCACCTGACTCAGCCAGTTTAGAAAGGTTTCGCCGCACCGTTTTCCGAGCGCGGGGAGCGGGATATCCAGTAACTGTCCGAATCGCTGTATGCCGGAGCGCTCAAGCCGTTTGATGATTTTGGGGAAATCGGCCTGAATCAGCTCTAGCGGCAAAGGCGCCAATCGTTCTGTGAGGGGGCGCTCGGGATGACGGGCGATATCGCGTTCAGCATGGCTCAGCAGCCAGGCTGCGTCACGGGTTTCGGCGACACCCACGGTAACAGTCAGTCCACGTAGGCTCATTTCTGCGTCGACCCTCTCTAGAAGCGACCCAAGACCCTGATGCAGGCGCAGACAGCTGCCGATTTCGATCGTCAGCGCATTATCGCGCCAGCGCTCCAGATGCGGTGATAGGCCATAGGCCCAGATGGTGAGTTGCTCGAGCAGGGCATCTTCTGTTTCCGGGGCGCGTTCAAATAAACGGTACTCGGTGTGAGCAAGTAGCGCCTGTGCCGTACTGAGAGTGTGTGTCGGCATTACGCCGGCAAGGCTGGCCGATTCGTCGCAGACCAGTATGCGTCGCTGGGCGACAACAATCGTTGGTGCATCACCCGCATGACCATGCTGTTTCAGCAGTGCTTCCAGAGGCAATAAATCAAAACGAAGGCAGAGCCAGAGCGACATAGCGCCATAATACTGTATTTTTATACAGTATTATGGCGTCCGTGAAATCCCCACTTAGGAGTATCCCCGAGGCTAATGAATTCTGTGACAATACGTCGCTCCGGCGCCTGCTTAAAACGGCTCTTTTCGTGAGACTCGCCGTGTCAGGTTTAAACTCGTTTTGTAAGGAAAGCCCCCATGTTTCGTTTGTATCAAGGAAGATTGCAGTCGTTTGTGATGCGGACCGGCTCCGCTTGTCG
>JBELDB010000140.1:0-3992 GCA_042094525.1 Congregibacter sp.
CCTGACCAGAACCAGCCGTCTTCGAATGCCTCGCTAGTGGCTTCGGGCTGTTTTAAATAACCCTTCATGACGATATTGCCGCGAAACGCGACTTCCCCCTGAGTCTCCCCATCCCAGGGCACGGGCGCGCGAGTATCGGGATCCAGCACCAGCACATCTTCCTGCAGTTCATACGCCACGCCCTGCCGGGCTTTCAGCTTGGCCTGCTCTTCATCATTGAGCGTCGACCAGGTCGCCCGCTCCGCGCAGACCACGGCAGGGCCATAGACTTCCGTCAGCCCGTAGACATGGGTAATGGAGATCCCCATTTGTTCCATCGCCTGAATAGTCTGGGGCGGTGGCGGTGCAGCCGCCGTCATCATGCGCACTGACTGCGAGAACGGTTGCCGCTCGGCGTCACCCGCACCGGCAATCATCGACATAATGATGGGCGCGCCACAGAGATGCGTCACACCATGCTGCGCGAAAGCGCCGTAGATCCCCTCTGCCGATGGGCTGCGTAGAAACACGTGGGTGCCCGCAAGCAACGTGATCGTCCAGGGGAAGCACCAACCGTTGCAGTGAAAGAGCGGCAACGTCCACAGATACACAGGATGGTGAGGCATCTCCCAGGTCACGACGTTGTTAACCGCGTTGGTCCAGGCGCCGCGATGGGAATACACCACGCCCTTAGGCTGCCCGGTCGTGCCGGATGTGTAGTTCAGGGCCAACGCATCCCACTCATCATCCGGCGGGGTGTAAGGAAAATTGGGCGAGCCCTCTGCCAACAAAGCTTCATAGGTCAACTCACCAATACAGGCGCCGCCCGGCCCCTCTGGGTCTTCAATATCGACAACAAACAGATCGCGCCCGGAGTGGCTGACCGCCTCTCGCGCCAGCGCGGAGAACTCGGTATCAACGAGCAGCACCTCGGCCTCACCGTGCTCGAGAATAAAACCCAGCGTCGCAGCATCCAGCCTGACGTTATTGGCGTTGAGCACGGCACCCAACATAGGAATCGCCAGAGCGCATTCCAGGGCTTCCGGGATATTGGGCGCGATAAGCGCCACCGTGTCACCTTTGCCGACACCACGCTTGGAGAGCGCGGACGCCAGACGCTTACAGCGGTCGGCGACCTCTCCCCAGTTACGGCAGATATTGCCGTGAATCTGGGCAGGCAGATCGGGATACACCCGCTCGGTGCGCTTTAGCACCGAGACCGGGGTCAGCGGCGCAAAATTCGCCTGGGTTTTATCGAGCTCGGGCCCGGCATAAAGCGTCATATGTGGGCGGCACTCCCTGAGTCAGTGGCCTGTAGGGCCGCCACCGTATCACGCAGGCACCCTATGGCGTGTACTGGGAAAAATCAGGCAGCAAACGCCTTGGCACAGGCCGGCCGGGCCATGAGGCGATCCGCATAGGCGCTGAGATTGGGAAACGCCTCATCCGTTACGATTCCCAGACGCTTGGACATGATGCAAGCATGGCCCAACATGGTGTCGGCGGCAGAGAAGTCCCCAATCAGATACTCACGGCCCTCCATAGCCGCCTCTACCGGCTCCCAGGCCTTTGCCAGCAATCTCTGGGCTTGACCGCGAACCGTCTCGTCCTGACGCTCGGGTGGGAGCAGTATGGTGTGCACAACAATGGTATTCACGGGCGGCATCACCATCCCCTCGCAGTAGTGGAACCACTGCAGATACTCGGGGAAGCGCGGGTCATCGGAGGCGGGCTTCAGGCCGCCGTTTTTGTGACACTCCAGAATGTACTCGGCGATCGCCCCCGACTCGTAAATCGACACGTCACCGTCATCTAGCACCGGGATGCGGCCCAGCGGATGACGTGCGCGATGCTCATCAGATTTCAGATCCTTGGGGTGGAAGTCCATCCGATTCAGTTCGTACTCGAGCCCAAGCTCTTCGAGTAACCAAAGGGTGCGACTGGCGCGGCTATTGGGGGCAAAGTGAAGTGTCAACATGGTAGGGATTCCTCAAAACCTGAGCGGTTCGGCAATGCCGGCCGGACCGCATGAAAGACAATCGATCATGATGATTCTTACTATACGGCGCACACAGGCTATTGGCATAGCCTCTGCCGATAATTAAGCCGAGGGGTCGTTCTCTGAGAGAGGGGTGTCAGAGAACGGGAGTCGCTCCGAAAGATGGTCTCCATCATCTATCAGCCGCACCCCCAAACCAATCAGTCTCACGGGTTTGGTCTTGCGCTCCCAGCCCTCCACCAGCAAGTCCTGATAGTCGGCCTCAACCGCCTTCGTGCCCACCCGCTCCACTGTGGTCGTGGTGAAATCGTTGAACTTCAGTTTGACGAAAGCCTTGTCGATAGCGTGCCAGGCTTTTGCTGCCTCAATACGCTCCATCAGGTTGATATAGAGCCGCTCGATGATCGGCGCCCACTCTGCCGGGCCGCTGACGTCCTCGGCAAAGGTTCGCTCGACACTCACAGACTTGCGTACCCTGCTGGGCTGGACGGGCCGCTCATCGCGGCCCCGTGCGCGTTCATGGAGCACCACGCCAAACTTGCCGAAGCGGCGCCGCAAGTCGTGCAGGCTCCACTCCCGCACGTCGGCGCAGGTTCTGAGACCGTAACGATGCATCTTGTCTGCCGTCACCGTCCCCACCCCGGGAATTTTCTTCACTGACAGCGCGGCGACAAAGGCATCCACTTCATCAGGCGGCACGACCGTCAGGCCATCGGGTTTCTTCCAATCCGAGGCGACCTTGGCAATGAACTTATTGACCGATACGCCGGCCGACACCGTGATGTCGAGCTCTTCCCGGACCTGTTGTCGAATGGCCTTGGCGATCCGGGTGGCTGTCAGCTCCTCATCGGATATCTCGCTGACATCGAGATAGGCCTCATCCAACGACAGCGGCTCAATGATCTCGGTGAAGTTAGCGAAGATGCCCCGCATCACTTTGGAGGCCTCACGGTACTTGTGCATCTGAGGTGGCACGACGGTCAGCTGCGGGCACAGCCGCATCGCCTGCGCCGTGGGCATGGCGGAACGGACCCCATAGGCGCGCGCATCGTAATTGCAGGTCGTCAGCACGCCACGCCGCTCGGCGCTGCCCCCCACCGCCATGGGGATTCCGCGTAGCTCGGGGTCGTCGCGCATCTCGATCGCGGCATAGAAACAATCGGCGTCGATGTGAATGATCTTGCGCTGCATGGGGTGAGGTTACACCGAAAATCGCAGGCTTTACCCCGGCTGCGAATTCACTCAGGCTTGATGGCATCAAGACCGGCCTGAGTCGCCTTAACCTTGGGCGCGGCCGGTGATTCACAACCCTCTTCAGGACCCTGCCATGACCCGCATCGCACCCCCTTCACCCGTATCGCTCAAGCAGTGCGAAGCTCAGCTTGCGCAGGCCGAGACACACATGGGTTATCGACCCAACGACGTCTTGAGTTTGTGCCACTGGCCTGAGCTACTGCAGAGTCTGGGTGGCTTGGTGCATACGGTGCTGCAGACGGGGGAAGTTGACCCCACCCTGAAACGCCTGATTGGCATCATCAGTAGTCGCACCCAGGGATGCACCTACTGCACCGCGCACTCAAGTTATGGCGCGAGCCAGTTGGGTGTCGATGCAGAGAAGATCGCCGCAGTGTTTGAGTTCGACACCTCGCCCCTGTTTACCGATGCGGAGCGGGCTGTGCTGCGCGTTGCCTGGCACGGCGCGCTGCAGCCCAATGCGGTAACGGATGAGGACATTGATGCGTTAAAGGCGCACTTTTCAGATCGCGAGATTGTCGAGATCGTAGCCGTGTTGTCGCTCTATGGCTTTTTGAATCGCTGGAATGGCACCCTCAATACCGAACTGGAAGCACCACCGGCTGCTTTCGCCGCCTCTTTGACGGAGTGAGCCGGTGTTACTGGCTTAACCAGCCGCGACCCGTTAGCGCCGCTTTCTATCGAGCACTCGCGAACAAACACAGTTGCTGGAGCGCAACTGTTGCGGCAGCGAGTGAGGTAATCGCACCCACATCGTATT
>JBELDB010000141.1:0-3971 GCA_042094525.1 Congregibacter sp.
CGTTTAAAGGGCGCGTTGAGACGCTCCTCAAAAATGGCTTGGGTGGTTTGCTATTAGTCTTTTTGGTTTTGGTGCTTTTCCTCAGACCTGCGGTGGCGGTGTGGGTCTCAGTGGGCATTGCTGTCGCGTTTCTGGGAGCGTTTTTCTTGCTGCCGTATACGGGCGTCGGCCTCAACATGATTTCACTATTTGCCTTTCTATTGGTTTTGGGCATCGTGGTGGATGACGCGATCATCGTCGGTGAGTCCATCCATACTGCGCAGGGTAAGGGAGTGGAGGGCGAAAGCGCTGCGTTTTCCGGCGTGCGAGAGGTCTTCAAACCCGTTCTTTTTGCCGTCATCAGCACCATGGTGTTTTTTGCACCCATGATGTTTATGCCCGGCGAATGGGCTCACGCAGCCAAGGGTATCCCGGTTGTGGTTCTACTGGTGCTGATGTTCTCGCTCGTAGAGTGCCTGTGGATTTTGCCCGCCCACCTATCTCGTCTCGGCCCGGAGCAGCCCGCTTCAACCCCATTTTTGAAACGGGTCGAGCAGTGGCGACTTCGCTGTGCTGACTGGTTGGTGTCCTTTGCCAGAACGCGTTACCGGCCATTTCTGCAATGGGCGCTACAACATCATCTGCTCGTGGCGGGATTCTTCTTGGTCATGCTTAGCTTGAGTGTCGCGTTTTACGGAGGAGGCTGGTTACGCTCTGCTTTTTTCCCTCGCATCAACTCGGATTTTGTTGAAGCGAAGATTGTCATGCCGGAAGGAGGTTCATTCACGCAATCGCAGCTGGTTATGCAGCGGGTTGTAGAGGCTGCCGAGGCGCTAAAGACCGAGTGGAATCAGCGACCGGAGTACGAGGATCAACCCGCTATTGGCAGTATTCTCGGTCGCGCCAATGACAATGATGTTGAAGTCGTGGTGGCCTCCGTTTCAGAAGGTGTGGATACCGAGGCGTTTGCCTTACAGCTTAGAGCCGATTCTGGCGAGCTTAGCGAGGCTAAGGAAGTCCGGATGGATTACACCATCAGGGACCCCGGGAAGCCAATCAGGTTGGTACTCGCGTCGCGGAGAGTCGAGGACCTTGAGTCAATGGCGGCGGACGTGCGTGAGGCACTTCTCTCTTATCCGGGGGTGTTCGACGTCTCGGATAGCTTCGATAGCCCCCGAGATGAGTTGGTGCTTGAGCTGAAACCGGCCGCAGAAACGCTAGGCATTGGTTTGGCCGATGTGGCACTTCAAGTCAGACAGGCGTTTTATGGCGCCGAGGCGCAGCGCATTCCGCGCGGTCGGGAAGATGTGAAGGTGATGGTGCGCTACCCCGAGGCCGAGCGACTGGCGATTGCCAATTTGAATGATATGTATATCCGTACACCCGGTGGAGATGAGGTGCCATTTGAGGCGGTAGCCACCTATCGAGTTGAGGCGGGGTACCAAAAATTGGAGCGGCTCGATCGTTTGCGAACGCTCGAAGTAGAGGCAGATGTTGAGGCTACCGGGCCACCGCCGCGTGCCATCGTGCAGTCGGTTTTCCGCGACTATCTACCCAAGTGGCAACAGCAGTATCCAGATCTGTTCGTGAACCTAGACGGAGAATTACAGGAAGAGATTGAGTTTCGTGAGGCGACCGTTCGCTTGATGGCGCTGGCCATGATGGTTATTTATGCGCTGATGGCGGTCGCGTTTCGGTCTTATTGGCAGCCGCTGTTGATTCTGACCGCCGTGCCCTTCGGGCTCATGGGCGCTATTTTTGGTCATATGATTCTCGGCTGGCAGGTCAGCATGTTCTCCATTATGGGTGTCACCGCCTGCGCGGGGGTGGTGGTTAACGATAACCTCGTGCTGATCGATCGCATCAATCGCTTGCGTGATGAAGGGGTGGAGCTGGTCAATGCACTCCTGCAGGCAGGAGAGGACCGTTTCCGACCGATTATCCTGACTTCGCTGACGACTTTCGTTGGGCTGTTGCCGATTATGTCTGAGACCAGTGTGCAGGCTCAGTTCCTGATTCCGATGGTGACGTCGTTGTCTTTTGGTGTGCTGTTTGCCACTGGCGTCACGCTAGTGCTTGTCCCTGCGCTATACCTCATCGCCGAGGATGCGCGCGAGCTCCGCTCCCGATGGCTGGGTGATAAGCCGGCGCCTACCACGGCGTCGACACCGGCCAGCTCTAGCTAGGTCACACCGGGATCAGGCGGGGCGGGGTCCTGCTTCGACAATCGCCTCGCTGACTTCAAAGTTGGCAATGTTTTCTAAGAATAGAGCCGCCAGTTGGCTGGCCTGTGCTTCGTAGGCCTCGTCATTGCCCCAACCGGCTTTGGGATCGATGTATTGCTCGTCCACGCCCGGGATGCTGACAGGGTAATCGAGGTTGAGGCTGTCAATGTGACGGGTCTCGACACCGGCCAAAACACCATCTTGTGCGGCCTTGACCACGGCGCGTGTGACGGGAATCGGGAACCGTGATCCCGAACCGCCGGGGGCCCCGGAGCCACCCGTCCAACCGGTATTAATGAGATAGACCTGGCTGTCGAAGTCTTCGATTCTCTTGATCAGCAGCTCGGCATAATCACCCGCGGGGCGGGGCATAAAAGGCGCGCCGAAGCAGGTTGAGAAGGTTGGATTGATGCCGGCCGCTGCGCCAACCTCTGTGGAGCCAACTCGGGCGGTGTAACCCGAGAGAAAATGAAACGCGGCGGCCTCTTTTGACAAGATCGAGATCGGCGGCAACACGCCGAAGACGTCGCAGGTGAGAAAAATGACGCACTTGGGCTCGCCACCAGCGTTGCTCTCCGAGCGCTTGTCGACATGCTCCAGAGGGTAACAGCAGCGGCCATTTTCAGTCAGGCTTGTATCGCTGTAGTCGGCGTGCCCCTGATCATCCAGCACCACATTCTCAATGATGGCACCACCGCGAATGGCATCCCAGATAACCGGTTCATTTTTGCGGCTCAGGTCAATGGTCTTGGCGTAACAACCGCCCTCGATGTTAAAGACGGATCCCTTTGACCAGCCGTGCTCATCGTCGCCGATCAGATAGCGATCTGGATCGGCTGATAAGGTGGTCTTTCCGGTGCCCGATAATCCGAAGAATAATGTGGTGTCGCCGTCTTCCCCGATGTTGGCAGAGCAGTGCATGGGCATGACGTCTTTCTCAGGCAGCAGGAAATTCTGTACCGAGAACATGGCTTTTTTCATCTCGCCTGCGTAACGCATGCCAGCAATCAGTACTTTTCGCTGACCAAAGTTAATGATCACTGTGGCCTCCGAGTGTGTGCCGTCCCGCTCGGGATCGCAGGCAAAGTCGGCCACATTGAGGATTTTCCACTCTGGCTTGTTAGCGGGGTTATAGGTCTGGGGGCGGATAAACATGTTGCGGCCAAATAGCGACTGCCAAGCGGTGGCTGTGATGACTTTCACCGGCAAGTAGTGGTCGAGGTGCTCCCCAACGTGCAGGTGCTGCAGCCAGGTTTCTGACTGATTCGCATGCGACTTGACCCTCTCCCACAGCGCGTCAAAACGGTCTGCATCAAACGGCCGGTTCACGCCGCCCCAGTCGATGGCGTCTTCGCTGGAGGGCTCTCTGACGACAAAACGATCCGCCGGAGAACGCCCCGTGCGCGCGCCTGTCTCGACACGCAGCGCGTGGGTGTCTGATAACACGCCTTCGCCCCGTGCCAGGGCCATGTCAATCAGTTCAGTTGAAGAGAGACCGGAGTGTATATCCGGGGTCGAAATGGCAGCTTCGCTCATGTTGGTTTCCGTGCTGAGTACTATCTATTTTGCTGTTAAGCATTTCTTTTCAATCCGATGCGTCTACGTCATCGATTTAATGCAGCGTCTTATCTGCGCCGTGGGTGGGCAGCACCTCTCGACCAAATCGATAGGTCGTGCCACACAATTCACAGGTCATCGTGATGTCGCCTTGGTCAGCGAGAATCTCCTCTCGCTCGGATTCGGGCAACAGGGATATCGCGTCGGCGC
>JBELDB010000142.1:0-3968 GCA_042094525.1 Congregibacter sp.
GATCGAGCTGCTCCTTGGAGGCGTCAGGCACCTGCGCAAAAACCGATCGGGTCGCGGGATTGAAAACGGGTTGCGTCTGCTCAGTAGTCACCGACTCGCCGTTAATGCTCATCACAAAATCAGTATTTATTTTCATTTTTTGCTCCAATGTTCTCAGGTTCAGTTATTTATTATTCAACGCAAGCCGACTAAGCGAGCAGCTCACCGACTGCGCGTCGAGCCGCTTTCATCGCAGCCTGCACATAGGCGTAGGCCTCGGTGTCAGAGTTGGCAATCGCTATTCGCCCGATCGGCTTCCTTCCCAGTTCATGGGGCGCCTCGCCCTCTGCCCATTGAGGATCATGAAGATCCATATGCTCATAAGCATATCCGTGCGCCCACCGATTCACCGTAATCGCCTCAACGTCTCGGTCGGCATCAAACCCCGCTAACCCAAACATGCCGCTCAGCTGACGCAAAGTGGCCAACTCGATTTCTTCGAAGGACATTGACAGCAATTTGTGGCGACCCAACCGGTAAGCGTTGCGCGCAGAGAGCCCCTCAGAAATTGGCGGCGTCGGGCTGTTTAGCATCCAAATCACCATGGGATCATCCGCTTGCGAGGGCACCCTAAAGTCCCCCAGATTCACCGGAGGCGCGGAGGTCACCAAGCTGTAGAAGCTGCCGGGGCATTGGTAGCCGCTGGTATCAACCTTTCGCACCGCTGACGCGTTGCGAAGCAACACGTTGGTGCAAATAAAGGGCGCCTTCACGCCGTAGGACAAATGCTCTTTTTGTGTCTCTGGCAATTCAGGACACAGATGCGGCACCATCCCAGCGTAACCCGCCAAAACACAGTACTTGGCGCGGACCGCACTCGCCCGCCCAGCCGAAATGTAGGCGACCTCGACCTGATCATCGTCAAGGTTTCTGGCATTCACTGCTGTGCTGTTAAGTCGCAGACGAACGGGGGCGTCCTCACGGTCGAGCTGCGAGTAGTCGAACCGGCTCGTGACCACGTTTTGATCCAAATCACCGCCGACTGCTGCAGGAATCAACTGGCGCACCAGTAGACGAGCGACCGACGCGTTGCCGTCGGGGAAGATCGGATATCGATAAATAGCGGGGTCCACCGACTTCGTGTCATCCTCGCTTTCGATTTCGGGCGAAGGCATAACCGTATTCATGCCGGGCGCGCCTGAATTCAGCGCCTCGTAGATCGAGACCCCCTCTGCATCCGTGCTGTGCAAGGCTTTTATCCAGGGCTCAGTAATCTTGACCGCCTGCTCAGAGAGACCAACGCGCTCTCTCAGAAATAGGGCGTAGGAGGTTTGTCGAGCATAATGCTCGCGATCGGCGAGTGGCACATCGTCCAAAAAGTTATTATCACCGCTGACCAGCGCAATGAACCCTTGCTCGTCGGTCGTCGAGAGTTTCAGTGACCGAATCGCGCTCTCAAAATCGCCGACACCCGCCCACCGCAGATACCAATCCGCAATGACCGATCGGTCTTCTACATAATCAACGCTATTGAGATAAATTCCGTGGCGGGACATGGGGTCATGAACAAGAAAGCCCGGCTCAATGGCACTTCGCAGCGCAACAAAGTCCACACCGACTTCTTCAAGCAGGGATCGCTCCGCCTCACCCATAGCAGCCTGTTCCAGATTCAAGCTCCCGCCGACGCCCAGTAAAGTATGACCCTGAGAAGTGAACTCATTACGTTTGGCGTGACCGCCAAAGTCGTCATGGTTGTCGAGGATCAAGATTTTGGCATCACGCCCAAATTGATTACGGAACAGGTAAGCGGCAGTCAGGCCGCTAATGCCCGCCCCTACGACTACCAGATCATATGTTTCGCTTAGAAGCTCAAACTCGTCGGGGCGTTGGCCCTCTCGCGCCAGTGCATGAGCGACCTCAAAAGAACCAGGGTGATTGCCCCGCATACCCGTCAACGAAGGTGGATACACCTGTGGTGTATGGCCGTGAGCTGCAGGCTCAGCAAGGATCTGCAGGGGAGACAGCGCCAACGCGCCTCCCGACAATGCCATACCATCAAGAAAGTCTCGGCGTGTGATATGCGGGGAATGCTTTTTTTTCATCGCTGAACGAGCTAGTGCTCCGCGCTCACGCTGGTAGGCGCCTGCTTAAGATCGCGCCAAAAAGTGATCACCAGAATGGGTAAGAGCAACAGCAATGGGACGAATGACAGGCCAAAGCTGAGTTCGATGTCAGGTGCCTGAAAGACACCGAGAAGAAGCCCGGCAAACGCTACGTGGAACCCAATCCCGAATAGACCCACCAAGATGGCAATGAGTTTGGATGCCCAATCGCTGCCGTACAGTGACTTCATCATCAGGACGGCAAAGAGCGCGTAAAGCCAAAAGCCCATGTAGTCAAAGGACGTGTACAAAGAAAATGGGATAGAAACGTTCAAAAGAGGCAATAGCATCGCCGCCATCTCGGCACCTGTCCCTCCCGTCGCCTCTGCGTTGGCTAGCAGCGGGATGGTCCATACGGCCATGAACTTGGGAATGACGAATGCCATGGTGGCCATCGCGACGGCTCCGGCGGCCAACAGCGCTCTCAGTGGGCCTTTTAAACGGCCTCGCCAGCACAGCGCCAGAAATAGTCCTGATAAGCTGAGCATAGCCACGATCTGGTTCACCCAGGCGGCTACGAATGCATCTCTGTTCTCAGTCAGCCACTGCAAACGCTCAGTGTGGGCAGCGCTGTAGCCCTCTGGCACGTCAAGAGGGAGAAATGCCGCGACAATCGCGGTCACGATGCAGATCAGGGAGCACCACAACCCAAATCGGCTCACTCGATGATCAAACGATTGTGAATCTATCGAATCTTGTGTCATATCAATTCAGTGCCTCTCCACGCCTCTTTCTGAAGCAGCGCAAATCATTTACAGGTCAGACGACAGGCTATAACCTGTCGATTGACATGTAAAGTGGTGGTAGCGGTAGTGACCAATCAGATCAAGCGACGGGATTTTGTTAGCGGCATAGCGATCGGAGCAGGTGGGCTAATACTGGCGGGATGTGCAGACGACCTGCCGAACACCCTCACCAACGAGGTGCCCTCAGTCTCCCTGCCACCTTCGCCGGGCAGCTACTACCCGCCGACCTTGACAGGTATGCGAGGTAGTCACGAAGGATCCTACGAAGTGGCACACGCGCTGAGTTGGCGCGGCGAAAAGCCCACTGAGTACCAACTTCTGGACGAGCACTATGATTTGGTCGTGGTGGGCGCAGGTATGAGCGGCCTCGCCGCGGCGCATTTTTACCGTGAGAAGATGGGTCCAGATGCAAACGTTCTGATACTGGACAACCACGACGACTTCGGCGGCCACGCCAAACGCAATGAATTTCACCGGGACGGCCGAATGATGGTCAGCCTGGGCGGCGCACAGAATATTGAGTCCGTCACTGGCTACAGCGACGCCGCAACTCAGCTCATGAATGACATTGGCCTCAGCGAGGACTTTCTGAATTTCATGGATGCCAGCACCAGCGAGGATCTGGCTCTGGTGGGAAATTTTGATGCCAATAATGGCGTTGCACTACCGGGCGCTGGTGACCACTTCATGTATGCAGGCAACTGGAATGCAGTCATGTTTGGTAGTGAGGGTTATGAACAGGTGCTCGAGTCGTTGCCTCTACCCGACGATGAGACAGCAAAGCTCATCGCTTTCTGGGGAGGAAAGCGTGATTTTCTGGAGGGGTTGTCGCTCAGCGAAAAGTGGGACTACCTCAACTCAGTCAGCTACAACCAGTTTTTAATCGACAAGGTAGGCCTGCTGCCCACCACGGTCCCGATCCTCAACGCGATCCTCGTGCATCTGAGCGGGATGACAGGCTGGAACCTGACTGTCGGCGAGGCGCTCCTAGGCGGCGCCAGCGGAATCAAATCCCTCGGGTGGCTAGGAAAAGCCACGGCTGCTGCTGGCGGCGCTTTTATCGACCGATTATTGAAAATCC
>JBELDB010000143.1:0-3962 GCA_042094525.1 Congregibacter sp.
AACCAACTGGTCACGGCTAGCCTCCAGAAAGGCGCGCCATTCGCTCGAGCGGGGCAATTCTTCCATCGCCACCAACTGGCCAAGGTGCCGCATGCAACGGTTGAGTAGATTTGTGCGTTTGGCGATCAGCTCTTCCCTGACCATGGCCTCGAGGGCTGGTGCGTCCATCTCGGAGAGCCGGGCAACCTGCTCGGCGAGCCCCATGAGTCGCCTCTCGGGGGTAAGGCCCCATTGGTCTGCGGGCTCTCTCCCGAGCCAATCTGCTAGAAGATTGGCACCTGCACTTGCGGTCAACGGAGGCAGTGCGCCGCGCGCTGCTCTCTCCTCGAGCGGGGCATGGCGTATCGCCCAACCCTCGTTGTAAACGAGTGACTCGGGGTGCAGCCGTTGCAGCATGATGCCAAACAAAATGTCCTCGCCGCGACCAGCGGGCAGATAGGGTGGGAGTAGCGCGCGATGATCGAACCCCGTGAGCTGGGACATCGTGCCGTACTGCGTGAGCATCGGCCCTCGGTAACCAAACCAGCTTGCGCGTGCACCTAACACCGTTTCCAGCGGTTCTGAGGCATCCATTAAGCGTTTGATAGAAGCCTCTCCGAGATACACCACTCCCTGCGCACCTCCGGTACCGGAATCTCCCCATGAGCCGCATTGGTTCAGCAAGACGGAAGAAGGGCTTGCGTAGCGACTTAATAGCGCACCATCCCACCCGGCCAAGTCGCGGTGCGATGGCAACTCTTCTTTGAGTATTTGCCCGAGCGGCGTGCCCAAATGCTGCAGCATCATGGCCAGCGGCGAGGAGGGTGTCACCAGTGCGTGCCGATTAAGTTCTTCGTGATCGGTATAAAAAACGCTTTCTCGGTCGTTGGCTGTCCCCACCTTCAGCGACGCGGCAGAGAGTGGCGGTGCTATCGCTTGCGGGATTACATCGTCATCTAGAACCAGCGCGCGATATCCCACACTCAGTAGCAGTGAGAGGTTACGAGCGACCCCATAAGTGGCCATGCCAGGCCATGGGTCATGATCGAGCAGCCAGCTCAGTGCTGACTCTGATCCAGCCAGTTGGCTTGTGATGTGTTCGATCAGGCTGGTTTTCATTCCTTGATCGACATGATGAACAGGTATGCTCAAGATGCCTTGGGCGTCGGCAATCGCACTGGCGTTTGCTGAGATGTTGGCCTCATCTCGCGAGTCGTCGATCACCCAAACGCTCTCGACCTGCGGCGGTAATGCTGTTTCCGACAGGCCCGCTAACAGTCTTTGAAGTGCGTCTGGCCGATCGCAGGTCAGGATAAATACACGCACCAATTCCGCGTTTGAGTGTTCTGTGGCCGACTTGGCGTTTGCAGCACTGGCAGCGGTAAGCCGTTCCCAAGCCTCTTCACTACTCTCAAATAGTCCCGCTTCGGCAATACCGGTGAGCGTTTGCAGCGTGTGCTCTGCGTGCTCTGACAATGAAGGTAGCAGTGAAATGACGGTTCGTGTGTGCGATTCCAACGTGCGAAAGGGCGAACATAAAAAGAGCGCCTCGGCGACATCGGGCTGCACGAGCATCGTGCGGTCATGACCGCGCTTATGCAGAACCATAGTTCCACCCGGTCCCGCGATTTGCTTTACGCCATGAAAGCTCCACAGCTGGGCTGTGTCACCTTGTTGATTGGGCGGCGATCCCGCGGCCACCGAGAAATTAACATCAGACATCAAAAACACGCGTGCCAAATCGAGGGGCGCAGTGTACCGTGTCGCAGTTGTTCCTGCTGTAGGTGGTGAGAAAGATGATGGATTACGCGATAACTGTGGCGTCGACATTCCACTCCGCACTGCGACGACACCGGCGGCCCTTAATTGGCTTGAGCCTAGCCGTCAGCCTGGCTGCCTGCGGGACCTCGCCGAGTCAGGATGCAGACACCAATAGTGCCGCTGCCGCTAGTGGTTGTCCCAGCTCTGACAACCTGCTCCGCGATCCGCTATTTACCAATAACCCCGCCTATGGGCGCGGCTGGAGAATGGCGCAGCACACTGGCGAGCTATCGTTTGAGGTGACCGTGGATGACGGGCTCTTGCAAATGAAGCGTATCGACAAGGAGCCCTGGATGCTCTATCGCCAGACCGTGGAATCCGCGGCCCTTGCGGGTGCGACGGTGCGTTACTCAGCAGAGCTAAAAGGTGATGCGCCGGGCGAGCCCATGCTTCATGGCTTTGATCACATCGCCGGGCTTTACGTCAAGGCAGGCCGCGAGCCAGCGAGGTTGGCTGATCACGAGCCCAATGTAGGTCAGTGGGATTGGCAACTTGTCACCATGGAGGAGAAGATTCCGGCGGGCGTGACCAGTATTCGGGTGGGTTTTGTGCACCAGGCAGGCGGCACCTTGTGGGCCCGTAATCCGTCGCTGGTGATCGAGCGTTGCGACTAGCGCAACAGCGCCTGGAGCCCCTACCAAGCCCTCGGACGAGCGCCCGGCATCTATCGGAGCCCCCGACGGCTAGGGTCAACGTTACTGCTACCTTGTGAGATCAAACGCCGCCTGTATTGCAGCCAGCATGCTGCCTGCGTCGGCTTTGCCGGTACCTGCCAGGTCCAGAGCGGTGCCATGGTCCACTGACGTCCGAATAATAGGCAGTCCGAGTGTGATGTTCACCGCGCCGTGAAAACCGAGTGCTTTTAAGACGGGTAGGCCCTGGTCATGATACATCGCCAGATACGCGTCGGTCGTCTCGCGCATGGCGGGTACAAACGCGCTGTCTGCCGGGACAGGTCCGTTAATGATCAAGCCTTCTTGCCGCAGCTTTTCGCAAACGGGGGCGATCACCGTTTGGTCCTCATGGCCTAGGTGACCGCCTTCACCCGCGTGGGGGTTGAGGCCGAGGACCGTGATGCGGGGTTTGCGCACACCAAAGCGGCTGATCAGGTCTGCGTTTAAGGTGCGGAGGGTCTGCTCAAGGTCCGCGCTGTGAAGCGCATCCGGCACGTCACGAAGGGGCAGGTGGGTTGTCGCCAGCGCGACACGGAGTGAACCGGTAGTCAGCAGCATGACCACATGATCAGCCCCTGTTAGGTCAGCAAGGAATTCGGTGTGCCCGCTAAAAGGGGTGCCCGCATCATTGATGACTGCTTTGTGGATGGGCGCTGTCACCATCCCCTGGCATTCACCCGCGCTGCAAAGTGATACCGCCAACTCCAGCTGTGCCAGAACGTAAGAGGCGTTCAGTAGATCGGGCTGTCCGGCCCGACAGTCAGTGTTCATTGGCAAGTCAATAACAGATAATCGTCCCGGCTGATGAGGCTTGGCCGTTTCAGTGCTGCTGTAGGCTGTCAGAGTGATATCGAGGGCTAGCGCCAGCGCGCGCGCTTCCAAGAAGGCTGTGTTACCTACCGCCACCAAGTGACCCGGCCACTCGCCCATTGCAGCCATGAGCGTCACATCAGGGCCGATGCCCGCGGGCTCTCCGGTCGTGATCACCAGTCGTGGGGTGTGGTCGCTCATGCTGTCAGGGTATCAAAGTGTTGAGAGGGTATGGATTGCGGTGCTGGAGCTGAATATGCGCTGTTGGTTAAGCTTATCCATATCATGGGTGGTTTAGGGGGCTCACAGCTTCGGCGATAACTCTGAAGCACTAACGAGCTTCGACAGACTCAAGGAGCGGCTCAAAAAGGCTGCACTTGGTGGGGCTTATTTGATGTCCACAAAGGCTTCTTCACGGACTTTACGCAGCCAGGCATCAAGTTCTTCCTGGTATTTCTGTTCGCGGATATACCCGGCAACCTGATTACGGCGCACTTGCGAGGAGAAATCTTTATCGCGACGCTCTTTGACTTCAAGAATGTGCCACCCAAATTCGCTTCTGAAGGGCGCACTCACGGTGCCTTCCGAGGTCGCTGCCATGGTGGCTTCGAACTCAGGAACCATTTGTCCGGGGTTGGTCCAGCCCAATTCACCGCCTTCAGCGGCAGAGCCAATATC
>JBELDB010000144.1:0-3950 GCA_042094525.1 Congregibacter sp.
GGCAGAAACAGCGAGAGATCGAGAACGGTCAGTCCATGCAGTTTCATATTGTTTTTAGAATCAGCAGGTAATCCCGTCCTCACTGAGACCGTTCAGATCGTCCTCAGAGAGGCCCAGCAAGTCGCCCAAAACCTCGGCGTTGTGCTGGCCAATCTGCGCGCCTGGCCAGTCGGTGCGGCCGGGCGTTTCACTGAGCTTCGGCATGATGGCGGGTATTTTCAGAGGTTCGCCATCAATCTCGACCGTTTCGAACATGCCTCTGGCAATGTAGTGGGGGTCGGTCATCATGTCCTCAACGCTGTAGATGGGGCCAACCGGTACCCGCGCTCCCTCAAGCTTGCTGATGATCTGGTCTGAGGTGTTCTCACTGCACCATTTGGCCAGCGCTTCATCGATCTTTTGCTCGTGAATTACGCGGCCCTGGTTGTGCTCCAGCTCCGGATCATTGGCCATATCCTCGCGTCCGGCTTCTGTCATGAGGCGTTTGAAAATCGAGTCGCCGTTGCCGCCGATGACCACGTGTTTCCCGTCTGCGCAGAGGTAGGTATTGGTCGGCACGATACCGGTGATCGTTGTGCCTGAGGGTTCGCGGACGACGCCCGCTCCATCGAATTCAGGGACGATGCCCTCCAGCAAGTTAAAAATTGACTCGTACAGTGCGACGTCAACGACCTGGCCTTTGCCGCTCTTGTTCCTCTCGATGATGGCGAACGCGACGCCCAGCGCAGCGTGAATGGCAGCCACGGTATCGCCCAGCGAGATGTTGGGTCGCACCGGTGCTTTGCCGGGCTCACCGTTGATATATCGGAAGCCGCCGTATCCCTCGGTGACGGAGGCATAACCTGGCTTTTCAGAGAAGGGGCCAGTTTGTCCATAGCCGGAGATCCGAGCGTAGATGATGCCCGGATTCTTCTCCTTGACTTGGTCGGGTCCCAGTCCCCAGCTCTCCATCGCACCCGGGCGGAAATTCTCTATGACCACGTCGGCTTTAGTCAGTAGTTCAAAGGCCAGCTCTCGCCCGCGCTCGGATTTGAGATCCAGCGTCACGCTTTTCTTATTGCGCGCCAGCGAGTGATACCAGAGTGACATACCGTTGCGCACCTCGCGCCACTGACGGATGGGATCACCTGTGGGGGGTTCAACCTTAATGACTTCTGCGCCGAAGTAGCCCAGCACTGTGCCCGCAAACGGGCCAGCCAGCAGTTGCCCTAACTCGATGACCCGAAGGCCCTCTAGCGGTCGCGATTGAGACATGCTTTGCTCCTGAGGTGAATCTATTGCTCAATAGACAAATAGTACGGACATTCGATTCTAATGGGAACGCGTGGCGGGCCATCACTTTGGTATAGAGCCCTAGGTGTTATTGATGACGTTTTGGGAGACGACATGAAACTCAAAAATTTTGTCGCGGCCACTTTTGGGTCTTTGTGCGGCAGCCTCGCGGTTGCGGAGGCCGACTGGGTATTGCGCGGTGGTGTGATTTACTCAATGGATGATTCGGCCTCGCATTACTCCGCGATGGCGTTCACCGGGAATCGTGTGACTTGGCTCGGCGAGAGCGAGGCGGTGGCAGCGCATATCGGCCCCGCGACCCAGATCATAGAACTCAACGGCCGAACAGTAATGCCGGGCTTTATCGATACCCACATTCACAGCATGGATACGCTGCCTTTGATTAACGGCGTCAAGCTCAGTCCCTACGACAGCGCAGAGCGGGTGCTTGAGAATATTGCTGAGCATGCCCGCACGCATCCCTATCAAAACCCGGTGCTTGGCTCTGGTTTTCTGGCTCCGGCGTTTGGTTCGGAGGGACCGACCGCTGCGCAGTTGGATGCCATCGTGCCAGATCGACCCGCGCTCATCATCGACGAGGGTGGTCATACCGGATGGGCGAATACGTTGGCTCTAGAAGCCGCGGGGATTTCACGTGATACCCCCGACCCGGTACCCGGCGCTCATTTTTTTCAGCGAGACGAGGAGGGCAACCCAACGGGGTGGCTGGTTGAGGGTGCGGCGATTGATCCTGTCAGCGAGTCGCTGGGCGTGGTCAGTGAAGAGGCGATAGCTTTGGCGGCCCCTGATTTTTTTAAGGACATGTCGGCGGTCGGTCTCACTGCTGCCTTTGATGCAGGCATGATCGACACGGGTGAATTGGGGCGTCGGCTTGCGCTCAAAATGGTGGAGGCCGGTGAGTTCCCAATTCGAATGGTGGCATCTTTGTACGTCAATCAGCCAGAGCAATTGACTGATGCGCTGGAGATCCTTGAAGAGCTAAATGCGCGATACCACCACCAGCTGTTTAACGTCTCAACCCTGAAGCTATCAATAGATGGCACGGTAGAAGCTAAAACGGCAGTCATGCTGGAACCCTACAGCCAGCCGGAGGGCCATGAAGCCACACCGTTATTACCCAATCCCGTTATGTTCGATGCGGTAGCGGCGGCGCATGAAGCCGATGTGGACTTGCATTTACATGCTATAGGAGACGGCGCGGTCCGGTCAGCGCTGGATGCGATTGAGCGCGCCAAACGATTACACCCCGACAGTGATACGCGAACGACGATTTGCCATATCGAGATCGTCCATGCTGATGATGTGAGCCGCTTTGCAGAGCTGGGTGCCGTGGCCCAGACCACGCCGACCTGGTTTTACTACGATGATCTGGCGCTCCGATATTTGGGAATAGGGCGCTTCAATCAAATGTATCCACTGGCCTCCATTTTGCGGCACGGAGGCAAGGTCACGTTGGGTAGTGATTATCCGGTCAGCTGGATCGGAAAAGACGCACTGAACCCCATGTTCAACATTGAAATGGCGGTTACCCGTCAGCAGGCAGGCAACCCCAAAGTGCCTGTGCAGGCCAGAGTCAGCGAGCGACTCAGTGTGGATCAGGCGATTAGGGCTCATACCTCTGACGCGGCGTGGCAGCTGCGCCTCGAGGATAAAATCGGCACGCTGGAAGTCGGTAAATTGGCCGACATCGTGGTGCTTGATCGAGACCCTTATGCTAGCGACCCTTATCAGATCCACACCATAAAGGTGGACCATACTTTTTCAGACGGAAGATTGGTCCACACCCGCTCGACGAGATAATACTGCGGGTTTTCCGCCCGCTGACGGGTGTGACTCAGCGCAATGCCGAGGCTACGCCCTGAGATATCCCCTCGCTCTGAGATGCCCCTTCGCCCCACCTAATGAGGGTCAGCAGCCTCTGGTCCCTGAGCCTCGCTGAGAGAATCCCGGATGCCTGAAAAAGGCTCGAAAATTAAACCCTACTGAGGGTTGCTTTTTTTAATAATGATAATAATAATGATTCTCATTAACGAAGTGAGAAGTGGGTCAACCCGAATGAAACGCAACGCGCAACGCGCATTAACGATAATCGCAGGGTCGGTACTAGCCGTCACAGCGGCGCCGCTGCGGGCGGAAACCACTGACCCGCTGATGCTCGAAGAGACCATTGTCAGAGGCAATTACCTGCAGTCCAGCGAAGCGAACGCCCTCAAGACTCCCACGCCGATTCTGGATGTTCCGCAGAGCCTCAGCATCGTGAGCTCGGAACAAATCCTCAAGCGCGGTTTCACCAGCGTTTCTGACATTATCGAGTATCTACCCGGAGTCAGTATGTCTCAGGGGGAAGGGCATAGGGATGCCGTGGTGTTCCGCGGCGTTCGGTCTACCGCTGACTTCTTTATCGATGGCGTGCGGGATGACGTTCAATATTATCGGCCGCTCTATAACCTTGAGCAGCTAGAGGTGCTAAGGGGGCCCAACGCGCTGCTGTTTGGCCGCGGCGGCACGGGAGGCATCCTGAACCGGGTGACCAAGAAAGCGGAGATCGGAAACAGTTTCTCGCAATTGACAGGGTATGCAGATTCCTTTGGTGCTGGAGGATTACAGGGTGACCTGAATGTTGGCCTGACCGACAGCATCGCTTTCAGACTCAACGC
>JBELDB010000145.1:0-3944 GCA_042094525.1 Congregibacter sp.
CCTGGTCCAGAATCGCCTCGCAGCGCTCACGAATCTCGTCGGCTGTGACTTCGGTGCTGAACCGCAGATTGAAAAGCACTTCGACGCTACCCGGGATGACATTTGTCACGCCCTGACCAGCCCGAATTGTTGAGATCTGTAGGGAGGTGGGGTCAAAAAAGTCGTTGCCCTGATCCCACGGCTCCATCACCAGCGCGTCCAAAATCGGCATGGCACGGTGGATAGGGTTATCAGCGAGGTGAGGATAGGCGATGTGGCCTTGTTTGCCGTGAATCACCAGCCGCGCGTTGAGCGATCCGCGACGGCCGTTCTTCACCAAATCGCCGAGTTCGCGAGTGCTAGAGGGCTCGCCCACAACACACCAGTCAATTTTTTCGCCGCGTTCTTTGAGCGCTTCCATGACGCGAACAGTCCCATCTTTGGCTGGTCCCTCTTCATCAGAGGTAATGAGAAAGCCGATGCGGCCCTTGTGATCGGGGTGCGCGCCGACGAAGTTTTCACACGCGACCACCATGGCCGCCAGGCTGGCTTTCATGTCTGCGGTGCCGCGACCTACCAGGTCAGGGCCCGACTCGGTGGCTATGAAGGGATCAGACTCCCATTGTTCGCCGCCTCCGGGGGGCACAACGTCAGTGTGTCCGGCAAATACCAACAGCGGTCCGGATGAGCCGCGTGTTGCCCAGAAATTATCCACTTCACCGAAGCGCAGCGGCTCGACTGAGAAATCTGCCTGTTGCAGACGCGCCATCATCGCAGGTTGACATCCGGCATCCTCGGGGGTGACCGAGGCGCGAGCGATCAAGTCGCGCGTCAAAGCAAGTGTGGGTTCTTGATCATCAATTATTGGCATGCAGCATCTCGTTCAGCTCGACCGCGCTTTTGTTGGTCAGACACTGCACGGCACCCGTGCTCGAGTGCCGCCGAAATAGGAGATCTGAGCGCCCGGATAAGGTTCTGGCAGAGACGGTCTCGATGGTGTCGCCACTCCCGTCCAAAACACTGACCTTGGTGCCGGCGGTCACGAACAAACCTGCTTCAATCGTGCAGCGATCGCCCAGAGGAATACCCAAGCCTGCGTTCGCACCGATCAAGCACTCCTTACCCACTGAGATCACAATGTCCCCGCCCCCGGATAGCGTGCCCATGGTGGAGCAGCCGCCTCCCAGATCGGAGCCTTCGCCCACCCAGACACCTGCCGATATGCGGCCTTCGATCATGCCGGGGCCTTCGGTGCCCGCATTGAAGTTAACGAAGCCTTCATGCATGACGGTGGTGCCCTCACCCAGATAGGCTCCCAAGCGGACTCTGGCGGTGTGCGCAATGCGAACGCCCGCTGGGACGACATAGTTGGTCATCTTCGGGAATTTATCGACGCTGGAAACTTCGAGGACTGAGCCTTTGAGCCGCGCGTCCAGCTGTCGCTGCGGGAGCTCTTCGAGGTCCACGGGTCCTTGGTCTGTCCACGCCACGTTGGGCAGCAGACCAAATATTCCGTTGAGATCAGTCTGGTGTGGCTTCACCAACCGGTGAGAGATCAGTTGGAGTTTGAGGTAGGCCTCCTCAACGGAACCGGGCGGCGTATTTTCCACCAGCGGCGTCGCCACCACTGTGCAATCCGCGGTCGTTAGTGCGTTGGCTAATTGTGTCGAGAGATCGGCCCTGGCGCTGTCGCCCGCTGCCTCCAGCGCCGTCGACAATTCTCGGAGCTGAGCAGCGTCCAGTCTTCCCGAGACGCCCGCAAGGGCGTTGGCCAAGTCATCACTGATCTGAGCAACGGGTTGTGGGTAAAAGGTATCCAGCACGGCGCCCTGAGCGTTCTCAGACACAATGCCTAAACCAAAACCGTGAAGCGAGCTCATGAGATGGATTCCTCAGATATTAAATAGTTGCGCATAGTCTTCCGCCTTGAAGCCGATCGATACCGCATTGTTCCATTCCAAAACGGGACGTTTGATCAAGGTGGGCTGGGTGAGCAGTACGCTGACCGTGTCCCCGTCTTCCAACGCCGTTTTCTCGCTTTGAGATAACTGCTTGAAGGTAGTGCTCCGTCGGTTGATCAGCCGGTCAGGCCCGACAGCAGAAAGCCATTCATTGATCTTTTGCGCGGGCGGGGTATCAGCTCTCAGGTCGATGAACTCGTGCGCGATCCCCTGACTCTCCATCCACTTGCGCGCCTTGCGGACCGTATCGCAATTAGGAATACCAAAGAGTATCGGTTGACTCATCGGGGGGACCTTTGCAGTCATTCACAGTTTACGGGTTGAGGCGTCACACCGGATCGCGGGTCATCCCGGGTCGGGGCGCGCAGAGTAGCAGAATTGTGATGGCATCGCCGCGGCGATCAAGCCTTGTTGCAGCGCTTGGCATGTTTTCGGGCGGGGTAGCAAGTGCGGCAGATCTCGCAAACCCGACCGTCGCAGCCCCGCGCAGTACAGTATTCCCTGCCGTAAAAAATGATTTGTAGATGGAGTGCGTTCCAGCGCGCTTCGGGGAAAGCGCGTTTGAGATCCCGCTCAGTCTCGACCACGTTCCGCCCTCGGGTCAGTCCCCAGCGCTGTGCGAGCCGATGGATATGTGTGTCCACTGGAAAGGTTGGCATCCCAAACGCCTGTGCCATCACCACACTCGCGGTTTTATGGCCCACACCGGGCAATGTTTCCAGCGCGGCGAGGTCGCGGGGTACTTCACCGTTATGGTGGTCCAACAGCAGCTCGCTCAAGCGACGGATCGCTTTGGATTTCTGCGGCGAGAGACCGCAAGGACGGATAATGCTCCGGATTTCCTCGACGCTCATTGTGATCATTGCCTCGGGGCAATCCGCCTTCGCGAACAGCCCCGGGGTCACCTGATTCACTCGTTCGTCAGTGCACTGTGCGCTGAGTAATACAGCGATCAGCAGGGTATAGGGGTCCCTATGATCAAGCGGTACGGGTGTTTTTGGATACAGTGACTGCAGTCTCTCGTCGATATAAGCGATGCGCTCGGCTTTACTCAAATTGTTTGGGCTGCTCATATCACCAACCTGATTTCACAGCCTGCGCGATGCGTTCTGCGGCTTCAATGCACTGCGGCAGTTCCGCTACGAGTGCCAGGCGGGCCCGGTGGGCGCCTGGGTTTCCCGCGGTGGTATCCCGGGCCAAGTATCGCCCCGGTAGTACTTTGACGCCTCCATACTGCAGCAAGTGCTGGGCAAAGGATTCGTCGTCGATCGGTGTCTCGGGCCACAGATAAAAGCCGGCTTCGGGAGAGGGGGTCGCGAGAACAGGCGTCAGAATGGGCATTACAGCAGCAAATTTTTCCCTGTAACGAGCCCGATTGTCGACGACATGCTGCTCATCGCTCCACGCCCACTCACTGGCAATCTGGTGATGCGGGGGCATGGCGCAGCCGTGATAGGTGCGGTAACGCCGGAACTGGTCAATCCAGTGCGGATCTCCGGCAACGAAGCCAGATCGCAGCCCGGGCAAATTGGATCGCTTTGACAGACTGTGAAAACACAGACAGTGCCGGTAGTCGGTATTACCCATGCCGGCGGCGGCTTCGAGCAAGCCGGCGGGCGGACACTGCTCGTCTGGATAGATTTCGCTGTAGCACTCGTCACTGGCGATCACAAAATCATGCTCTTGCGCCAATGCAATGAGTCTCTGTAGTGCCTCTCGGGACATGACTGCGCCGGAGGGGTTGCCCGGCGTGCAAATAAACAACAGTTGGCAGGCTTGCCACTGTTCGGCGGTCACCGATTCGAAATCTGGGAGAAACTCGTTACCGGCGTCGCAATTCAGTAGGACTGGCTCAGTGCCCGCCAGCAACGCCGCCCCCTCGTAGATCTGATAAAAGGGGTTCGGGCACAACACTGCTCCGGGTCTACCGTGGGTCACCAGCGTTTGTGCCACTGCAAACAGGCCTTCTCGCGTACCGTTTAAGGGTAAGACGTGTCGGTCAGC
>JBELDB010000146.1:0-3923 GCA_042094525.1 Congregibacter sp.
GAATGCGTGATTTTGACCGTTGGACTACTCACCGCAGCAGCCATCAGTCGAAGCAAAGCGTCCTCCCTCTTCGGATAAGTATTCCGGCTGATCCCGCTATGCTAATGACCAAACTCAAGACACTGTTCACCCAAGACAGCGGCGCTGCCCAAGCACAGGAAGATCGGGCGCTGGAACTGGCGTGTGCAGCGCTGATGTTTGAGGTGGCTCGTGCGGACTTCGCCATAGAGGAAGCGGAGCAGCAAGCGGTGCGCGCGCTGCTGATGACAGAATTTGCGCTCACTCCTGAAGAGATCACAACAGTGACTGAAAAAGCGTCGGAGCAAGTGGACGCTGCAACCTGCCTGTTCGAATTTACCCGAACACTGAACGACTTAGCCTCAATAGAACAAAAGCGGGCGCTACTAGCCATGATGTGGCGAGTTGCGATGGCGGACAATGAACTAAGTCGTTACGAGGAGCACCTGATTCGCAAGGTGGCCGACCTGCTGTATGTGCCGCACAGCGACTTTATTGCCGCCAAGCAACAGGCCATATGACGCACCGTGTCAAGTTAGATACCGAGCGACGCCCGCCTTACTAACGCAGCCCTGCACGATTAACGGCCACCACCTCGGGCACTCACCAAGCATCCAAGCACAATCAATCCTGTGCCCAGCAGGGTCCTTGCGGTGACCGGCTCGGCAAAAAACCACCATCCCAGCATCGCGGCCCATATAAATGCCGTGTACTCGATTACCACCAGACGCTGCGCTTCCGCCTGACGGTAAGCCAATGACATGAGCATCAGCGACGCCACAGCAAAGGCGGCTGCGAGCATCGCGCCGCCCCACTGTAATTGGCTTGCAGGCCATGACACCGCAAAAGGCACACCCACCAGCAGCAGCACAAACACGATGGTATTTTGATAGAACGCAATCTCCAGCGGCTTGGCCACCAGCGCCTGCATGCGCTGCAGTATCAGGTTGAAGGCGTACATCACTGCCGACAGCAGCACTGCGGCCATGCCCACAGCATCACTACCCTCATCGACCGCCAACAACTCGCCACCGACAACCACCATTACCCCACCAAAACCCAAGACCGCCGCGAGCTTGGCGTTGGCCCCAATGCGCTCGCCAAGAAGGGGCACCGCGAGAAATAACGTGATAATCGGTGCGATAAAAGACAAGCCGATAGCCTGCGCAAGGGGAATGCGCGTCAGCCCAAAGAAGAACAGGTAAGCCATCACCGCGGTCAATGCCGCGCGAATCAGATGAATCTTCAATACGCGACCGGAGGCCGGCACGGGGCGCGTCGGGAGATAGAGTACTGCGACAATCAGTGCGCCCATCGCCATGCGCCAAAACATCGCATTGTAGGTGCCCATCGCTAGCGCTTGCCCCTTCATCACGGCATCCATCATCGAGAACAGCATGATGCCCAGCGTCGCAACCAGCATGGGAGATTGAGCGGCTTTCTTCATATGAGCGTTCCCGATGGGCACCCCAGCCCTGATGGCTGGGTTTTGCGGCATGACAGAGAGTGTGCCGGACAATACGTGTAGCTGGCGAGAGTGGTCCAGCCTTGAGGCGATCATCGCCCTTCGTCATCAGATTCAAGATTGCCGCGAAGCGGCCAGCGGTCAGTCCTGAAAAAACCCGGTCTTTTTTTCGCCCGCTTCGGTGTAGACGGGTTCGCCGCGCTCTACGAGATAAGCTTGATTGGTGCTCTCCACAATCCCCACACCCTGTAGAAGCCCCGCCATCCGCTCGTAATAAGGATGCTGGAAGTGTGCTGCCAGGCTGTCGCTGTCCTCCCACAGCTCATACACCTGCATGCGCGTTGGGATAGCGGGATCAGGGGCGAAGCAGTAATCGTGACAACCCTGCTCTTCCTCGCGGGTCAGGCGCTGAACATCAGCAGTCAGCTCTACCGCCCGGTCGCGATCAGACTCGGTCGCAAATTCCAAAGCTGCCACAACAATAATCATAGGATTCTCACTTTAGGTCCGCTCTCGATCGATTCGGTGAGCGACGCAATGCACCAAAGTTCTCAGACACCCCCTATCAGCGGGGTATCTCCATCACGAGATACCGAGCCAGCCCAGCAGCGCGGTCATCGCCATCAAGTACATACCCGGCAATTTTAGAAGCCTCGCGTGACCCATCACACCGAGCAAAAGAAACAACCCCGCCCCCAATGCATTCACCAGCAAAACGGGGTAGCTCAATAAAGCCAGATCGGGCTTCATCGCCACACAAATGAGCGTGGCACCACTGACCAATAAAACAACAGTGAACATATGCCAAGACACCAGACTAAGGGATCGCGTCAATGGCACGAGATCACTGGTATTCACGTGGCCCATATAAATCTTGCCTCCCACATAGCCATGAAACAGCGCGCCACCCAATGCCACCACTGCGGCAGCCACCAGCAAAAGTGATTCCATCGCAGGCTCCTTCAGATTCTGCAGTAAACAATAAAAATAGGTCGCCGCTCGATCATGTCCGGCTCACTCTGGCTTGCCGGTACTGCACCAAGGTAGCAATAGCATATGTCCGGTTTGCCAACGCATCCATAGTGCCACAGCCAGCCACACCACGACCAAGTAGGGCGTATCCGATATCAAGTCCAGCGCCCAGGCGCGCTCCTCACCGAGACCCTCTGCAATCTGTGCCGACGTCAACTGTATGCCGTGGGTCAACGAGATCGCAATCGGCATGAACTTGAGCACTGCGGCGGTTGCTAGGCAAAAATTGGCCCATGCCAACAAACGGTGCCAGAAGTTAGTCACGGTATGGTGATGCCCGTGGCTCATTGTTGACCAAAGACCAGAGCGAAGTTGTTCGCGGGCATAGTGATAATGTCTCGACAAACAAAGCTATGGTTTGCCGCGACTTCCGTCACAGACTCCAGATCTCTGACGCCCCACTCGGGATTCTGGGCCCTGAGCTGCCCATCAAATGACGCATTGGAGGGCGCTGTGTGCTGCCCATCACGCTTAAAAGGCCCATAGAGGATGATGACGGCGTCTGAACCTAGGATGCGTGCTGCCCCACCAAACATCGCCTCGCAGCAGGGCCACGGCGAGATATGCAACATATTGATGTTCACGATCGCCGTTATCGGCGCGGGAAGATCATTCTCGATTGGCCAGGCAGCATCGCGCACGTCGAGCTCGCGAGCGGGCAATAAACCGGAGGCGCCTGCCTCCTGGCGCCAGCTCTCGATCGAAGCCAAATTGATCGGGTCGATATCAGTGGGCAGCCAGTGATGCGTTTCCAGTTGGTGTGAAAAGAAAGCTGCGTGTTGGCCCGTGCCAGATGCAATCTCGAGAATCGTGCCCTTATCGGGCAAGTGCTCATGGAGGACAGCCAAGATTGCTTCGCGGTTTCGCTCGGTAGCGGGCGCGCAGCGTTTGGTCATCGCGCTATTCGGCACCTGCGAGGAAAATCGCGATTGTCGGTATGAGCAGAACCAGACCGCCTGCCACCAGTAATAAGACTTCGGTCCGACCGCGCCACTTGGGGCGTTCGCCATCAGGGTTTTGGGGGACGTTGCTCATGAACAATCTGCTCGCGTACTCAGTCGACATAATGATCTGTGCGTCGGCTGTCGGCAAGAGCAGGCGGAGTCGCTGGCAAAGTACTCGCACCGCTAACGGTTCAGGCCGCTATTTTGCAGCACCTTACCCGCACATCATCAGACTCTAAGCGCTGCTTCAGCACCTGAAAAATGTCATTGGCTGTCGTAAAGTCGCCGCAATGGCGCGCAATCCAGTAGAGCTTCGCCATGCTGCGATCACTCATCCGCTGATACAGATCCATCTCACCACCTCCCGTTAGTGAATGCCGTCCTTGGCATCGAGGTCGTCCTTGACTCGACTTCAGTGGAGCGGTGCTTCCGGAGCAGTGGCTCACCCTGAAATCCGTTTCAGT
>JBELDB010000147.1:0-3905 GCA_042094525.1 Congregibacter sp.
ATTATGGGCACCGGTGGCATCGGCGCCGCCATTGCCCTTGCGGCGAAGTCCTTTGAAGTCGAGGTGATTGGGCTTAACTCCGATGGGCGCGCCGTGGATGGTTTTACCGCCTGCTACCCGAGTGCAGATCGACTGGCCTTTGCAGAAGGGCTCGATTATCTGGTGAGCGTGCTGCCGCAAACCGCGCAGACCGATAACCTGATTGATTACGAAGTGCTGACTCGGCTCAACTCTGGGGCGATTGTGATCAATGCGGGCAGGGGCAATGCCGTGGTGGAAGCAGACCTGATCGCATCAGTTGATGCGGGCCATGTAAGAGCGGCGGTATTGGATGTTTTTCGGGAAGAGCCCTTACCCCCGGATGATCCACTCTGGTCAACGCCCGGGGTGCACATTACCTCTCACACCGCGGGCCCCACCCCCGATGAAGCGATCGCCGAGGTGTTCGAGCACAATCTCAAACGGTATATCGCCGGTGAGGCCCTGACCGATGCCGTGCAGCCAGGCCGCGGTTACTGATGGTTTTGCGCCATGTGCGGATAGGGGGAGCCCAACATGCACTACCTCTTTGAAGTCACCGCCAAGCCCGGCTACACCATCGAGCAATACGCCGAGGCCTGGGTGCGGGCGAGTGAACTGATACAGCAGGCGCCCGGCGCGCAGGGCACGCGGCTGCACCGCAAGATTGGTGACGACCGCACCGCCTTGGCGATCGCCACGTGGGAGAGTAAAGCCGCACGGGATGCCTCGCCGGCGTCACTCCCAGGCGCGGTGCAGGAAATCATTGAGTCCCAGGCACCGTTTGTGGAGATTCGCTTTATCGGTGAGTTCGAGGCGCCCGAGTGGGAGGTGCTACCGCCCGATTGGCAGTAGCCGCGATGCTCACTCAGTGAGGTAGCTACCGTCTCCCACCTTGCCCGCCATGTACGGCGGTAACGATGCCTCGTCATACAACGTCACCACGTAGTCCCCCGCAGAGGGGTTCAGTCGCAGCGGCTTGATCTCGCTCTGGTAAAAATCGTCGTACCAGAAGTTCACTGCCGAGCATTCCGAGGGGAACCGCACCATAAGCGCCACATCATTCACGTCGGGGTCGCCCTCCAAAATGCGCACCGGTCGCGGGTTATTTAAGTAGTAGCCGCGAGCGTTGGGGTAGAGGTCTGACTGCTGCAGCGCGATGGCATAGTCGCGCATGCGCCCAGCATCCAACGTGCGACCTGCAACCAGCATGATCACCGGCTTGGTGTCGTCACAGGTCATATCGATAGTTGTGTCTGTATCGGCAAGAGTCGACTGGCTGAGAAGCAGCGCCAGTAGTGCAGCCATGCAGTGAGAAATACGCAGATAGAAGTTGCTCATGGTGTGTGCTCGTTATTGGTTATGTCGGCAGTTTATCGCCCATCCGCGTCAACTTCATCGCACAAGCGAGCCTCGTTGTTGTATCTTGCGGATCCCTACAAGGCGGATCCCATTGCATTAAGACATGGGGGTTTGTGCTTTATCCCCTACACCGTGATACGGAGAGACACATGACTATGAATCGACAATGGCTATTGCACGAGCGCCCCGTGGGCATGATCGGGCCCGAACATTTTAAGTATGTAGAGACCGATATTCCTGAACCGGGTGAGGGTGAGGTATTGATCCGTAACCTCATGTTCTCTTTTGATCCCACCCAGCGCGGTTGGACGATGGATCGCGAGAGTTACCTGCCGCCTGTGCAGATTGGTGAGCCCATGCGCGCAGGGTGCGTGGCCCAGGTGGTGAAGTCGAACCACCCGGATTTCACGGTAGGTCAAATGGTGCAGGCCACTAACGGCTGGCAGGACTACGCGGTGGTGGACCCCGCGCACCCGCCCTCAAGCTTGAGGCCGATGCCAGAAAGGGCGCCGCCCGAAATGATGCTCTCGGTCTTGGGCGTGACAGGCCTCACCGCTTACTTTGGTCTTTTGGACCTCGGCGACCCGCAACCCGGTGAGACCGTGCTGGTCTCGGGTGCAGCGGGGGCCACGGGTTCGGTTGCCGGACAGATCGCCAAAATCAAAGGCTGCCGCGTCGTTGGTATTGCTGGCGGCCCCGAAAAGTGTGCCTGGCTCACCGAAGAGGCGGGCTTTGATCACGCCATTGATTACAAACAGGGCAATCTCGATCAGCAGATCGCAGAGGCTTGCCCCGAAAAATGGAACGTGTTCTTCGATAACGTCGGTGGCGACACCCTTGAGGCAGCACTGAATCACCTCAATATGCGCTCACGCGTGGTCATGTGCGGTGGTATTGCCAACTACAACGCGACCACGCCTCAGCCCGGCCCCACCAACATCATGAATCTGGTCATCATGCGCAGCCGCATGGAGGGCTTTATCGTGCTCGACTACCTGCCCCGGGCAGGTGAGGCGATCAAGGATCTGCTTGGCTGGATTGGCGAAGGCAAGCTCAAGTACCAGGTCGACATGCAGGAGGGGTTTGAAAACATCCCCACCACCTTGCAGCGGTTGTTTACGGGTAAAAACCTCGGCAAGCAGTTGCTGAAAGTCGCTGACCCCGAGTGATTTTGGCTTCGGCAAACAAAGGCGCCCACAGCGGCGCCTTTTTTGTTGGGCCGAGTGGTGCTCAGGTCGATCGCAACACCTTGTCGGTTATCGAAAGACAAGACCTTGGGGGGGGCAACCGACAGATGAACCCCGGCAAAACCGTCTAGCGTCAGCTTAGGTTAGGGCGTACTGGGGGTGTAAAAATGACCATGGGTCAGTTAAAATGTGACCCACGGTCATTTTCTAAGCTCCAGGAAAACCCGACTCATGGTTAGCAAGGCACGGACCTCAGAACAGAAAGCGTTCCGGCGCGAGGAAATCCTCGAGGCCGCGCACGATTTGCTGTCAGAGACGGGGTACGAGGTCTTTGCGATGGCGCCGTTAGCGCGGCGCGCGGGTTTGGCAAAAGGCACGCTGTATCTCTATTTCGCGACCCGTGAGGAGGTGCTGCTGGCACTCTGCACGCGTTATGTTGACCGGTGGGTCGAGCGTATTCTCTCGGGTTTAGGCGAATCTGTCAGCGACACAACGTATGCAGAAGCATTTTTTGATGCGGCAGTGGGTGTCGACAACCTCACCACCTTGCTGACCCGCCTCGACCAAACCATTGAGCACAATGTTGCCGTAGAACCTCTCATCGCAGGAAAGCGCGCGTTCGCTCAACAGATCGCAACTTTGACGGGCCCCACGGCTGAAGCGCTAGGCCTAAGTCATGATGGTGCACATCGGCTACTCCAAGCACTCGGGGTATTGTTGGTGGGCTCGGTGATGACCGATCAGGGCCCCAGCCTTAGTGCCGAGGCCTTGCCAGAGGACGTAAAACATCTGATGCAGCAATTTTCTGCTAAACCTCTGTTTGTGACTAACGCTTGCTACATCATTGCAGGCATGAGAACAGAGACCCGATCACTGAAAGGAGTGAATGCATGATCAGCTTCACCTTGAATGGCGAGTCTGTTCAGACAGACGTCGACCCCAACACCCCGCTCTTATGGGTGGTCCGCGACCACTTTAAGCTGAAAGGCTCCAAGTTTGGTTGCGGTGCCGGTTTGTGTGGTGCCTGCACAATGCATGTGGACGGCGCCGCCCTCAAAACCTGTGTCACGCCCATCGCGGCGGTCGCAGACAAGGCGATTACGACCATTGAAGGCTTGGGGACACCGGAGGATTTACATCCTCTACAAGCGGCCTGGCACGAATTTGCTGTGCCCCAGTGTGGTTACTGCCAGTCGGGTCAGATTATGGCGGCGGCGGCGTTGCTTGATGCCAACCCCAATCCAAGTAGTGATGAGATTGATGCCGCCATGTCGGGCAACATTTGCCGCTGTGGCTGCTACCCGCGTATCAAGCGCGCGATCCAGTCAGTGAGCGAGA
>JBELDB010000148.1:0-3885 GCA_042094525.1 Congregibacter sp.
AACCTCCCGTTACTGAAGCTCGCTGAGGCTCAGGATCACCGGGTGGGCGGCGTGATGACGCCGCTGATTGAGCGATCAGAAACGGTCGCCGACGCGCTGCGAGTCGTTCTGATGTTCAACTGCCGCCATGCCGAGCCGCTTTATTGGACGGGTAGCATGCGGGGTGATCATGCGGCCTTCACAGCGTGGCTGGACCGGGCTGCGGACATGTCGATCTCCCAGGCGGAGCGCATATGCGTATTGGGTGTATTCCAGCTGGTGGCGGGTTTTAAATCCGCGTTGGGCGACGCGTTTCAACCGACGTTGATACGAATCAGGCCCTGCTGGTCGGGTACCGAATGGCCCAGCCATTTTCTGGGAGTCCCGATTGAGGCCAATGCGCCGGAAACCGAGTTGCTGCTGGAGCGTGCCTGTCTGACGCAACCCAATCCTTTGAAACGGCAATTACATGAACCGCCCGAACTGATCGCCGAACTGGATCGCTATCAGGAGGATGCCAAGATGGCGTTACTCCGAAATGACACATGCAGTTGGATACGCGGCCACTTACCCACCGGGACTTGTGACCTGACGCAGCTGGCGGCCCGACTCAACTGTGACAAGCGCACCCTGCAGCGCCGTTTCGAGCGTGAGTTGTCCTGTCGTTTTTCTGATCTGGTCGACGATGTGCGGGCTGAAATGTGCCTGCCACTGCTGGAGAGCGGGGTGTTCCCGATGCAGGCGATCGCCGAACAGCTAGGCTACGCCACCTCCGGTAACTTCAGCCGCTTCTTCCAGCGGCGCTTTGGCTGCACGCCGCGGGATTGGACCCGATTGGCTCTAACCGCCTGATAGCGCCCCGAGGCGCAATTTGTCGGCTTTCTTTTCCCTTGTGAATCCCCTTTTCGGGCAGTAAACTCGCGCTCCTGTTTGCGTTGGAGGAAGTGCCTGATTGTGTTCAGTAGCCCGGATAACTGCCTCCAACAGCAAAACCTTGATGGGAGAGAGGTAGTATCAAGAGCGAGAGTAACAGTAAAAAGGCGCTGACCAACGACCAGATCACGGCGGAGAACGTCCGCTTGGTCAATGAAAAGGGCGAGCAGGTTGGTATCGTGACCAACGCTGAGGCTCAGGCCGCTGCGGAAGCCGTCGGCATGGATCTGGTGATGATGGCGGAGAACGACCCGCCCGTTTGCAAGATCATGGACTACGGCAAGCATGTCTTCGAGTCCAAGAAGCAGAAGGCCGCGCAACGCAAACGCGCCAAGCGCACCCAGATCAAGGAAATGAAATTTCGTCCAGGGACGGAGGAAGGAGACTATCAGGTAAAGCTGCGCAACCTGACGCGTTTCCTCGAAAATGGCGATAAGGCCAAAGTCACGCTGCGGTATCGCGGACGTGAAATGGCCCACCAGGAAATCGGCATGGAGTTACTCAAGCGAGTAGAAGCCGATCTGGCCGAGTTGGGTAGTGTCGAGCAGTTCCCGAAAATGGAAGGCCGACAACTGACAATGGTGATCGCCCCCAAAAAACGGAGTTAGTGGCCCGTGAATGCCCTGACATCCGATTAAGTTAACCACGGCCGATTTTTCGGCACGTGCCAATGCGGAGTAGTAAACATGCCAAAAGCAAAAATTCACAGCGGGGCCGCGAAGCGGTTCAAGAAAACGGCAGGTGGTTATAAGCGTAAGAGTGCTTATAAGAGCCACATCCTGACCAAAATGACGACCAAGCGTAAGCGTCAGCTGCGTGGAACCTCGATGATCCATAAGTCGGACGAGGTTCTGATCGATCGCATGCTGCGCGCCAAATAACGCTTCAACGTATCAGGAGAACTGACCTATGCCTCGCGTAAAACGTGGAGTGACGGCGCGTCGTCGTCACAAGAAAATTCTTAAGAAAGCCAAGGGCTACTACGGCGCGCGATCTCGCGTGTTCCGGGTTGCCAAGCAGGCTGTCACCAAAGCTGGGCAATATGCCTATCGCGATCGTCGGCAGCGCAAGCGCCAGTTCCGCGCGCTGTGGATTACCCGTATCAACGCACAGTCGCGTGCCAATGGGTTGACCTACAGTCGGCTGATCAACGGACTCAAGCGGGCTGATGTAGCGCTTGATCGCCGTGTACTGGCTGATCTTGCGGTTCACGACAAAGAAGCGTTTGCAGCAGTGGTCGAGCGCGCTCGCACTGCTCTGGCGGCCTGATAATCCCGATTGCGGCATTGCGCGCCGGGTTGAATCACGAAAGGGGAGGCGGTTGTCTCCCTTTTTTGTGTTGACACCTGTCGGGGCGACTCCGCAACATCGAAACGATGCAAGCACTGGACGATCTTAAAGCCGAAGCGATTGCTGCCATTGAGTCAGCGGCGGATTCGGCCGCGCTCGAGAAATTGCGCGTCGAGTGGCTGGGTAAAAAGGGCCGCGTCACAGATCTGCTGAAATCCCTCGGTCAGTTGAACGCTGACGAGCGACCGAAGGTCGGCGCCGAGATCAATGCCGTGAAGCAGCTCCTCAATGAGCAGATCAGCGAGCGCAAAGAGACGCTGCAGCAGGCAGCCATCGCCGCACAATTGTCAGCTGAGGCGCTCGATGTGACCTTGCCGGGTCGGCGCGAGGACTTAGGCGCGCTGCATCCTATTACCCGCACGATTGACCGCATGGCGGAGTATTTCGCTGGGCTGGGTTTCGAGGTCGTGGAAGGGCCCGAGATTGAAGACGATTATCACAACTTCGAAGCCCTCAATATTCCCGCGCATCATCCGGCCCGGGCCATGCACGACACCTTTTATATTGACGACACCCACGTGCTGCGCACCCATACCTCGGGCGTGCAGGTGCGCACCATGGAAACCCGGGAGCCCCCGCTGAGGGTGATTTGCCCGGGCCGCGTCTATCGGTGTGATTCTGATTTAACCCATTCGCCCATGTTTCATCAGGTCGAGGGCCTGCTGATTGATGAGGACGTCAGCTTCGGCCAGCTGAAGGGCATCATTCAGGACTTTTTACACGCGTTCTTCGAGCAAGACGCGCTGGCGGTGCGCTTTCGCCCGTCTTATTTCCCCTTCACCGAGCCCTCCGCAGAGGTGGATATCCAGTGCGTGAAGTGTGCGGGCGAGGGTTGTCGCATCTGCAGTGGCACTGGCTGGTTAGAAGTCATGGGCTGCGGCATGGTTCATCCGAGAGTGCTGGAAATGAGCGGTGTCGACACCGAGCGCTTTCAGGGTTTTGCCTTTGGCATGGGCGTAGAGCGTTTAGCGATGCTGCGTTATGGCATCGGCGACCTGCGGCTTAATTTTGAGAACGACCTGCGCTTTCTCGCGCAGTTCCGGTGAGGTGACGGCGTGATTCTGTCTGAAAATTGGCTGCGGGAGTGGGTAAACCCCGACCTCGACGCTGAGGCGCTGGCGCACACGCTCACCATGGCGGGTCTGGAGGTGGATGCGGTGACACCGCTGGCGGACGGCCTCAGTGGTGTAGTTGTGGCGGAGATCGTTTCGGCTGAACCGCACCCCGACGCCGATAAGCTGCGCGTGTGTAGCGTGAATACCGGTACTGAGACGGTACAGATTGTCTGCGGTGCACCTAATGCCGCCGCGGGCCTCAAGGCGCCACTGGCGCAGCCGGGCGCCAAGCTGCCAGGCGGTATCAAAATTAAAAAAGCAAAGCTGCGGGGCGTTGAGTCCCAGGGCATGCTGTGTTCTGGCGCCGAATTGAATTTATCGGAAGACCACGACGGGCTGCTCGCTTTGGCGATGGATGCGCCGGTTGGCGCGCCTATCGAGGACTATCTTGATCTCGATGACCGGCTGATTGAAATCGGTTTGACGCCGAACCGTGCGGACTGTCTCAGCATTGCTGGCGTCGCCCGCGATCTGGCGGTGGCGACAGGCACTGAGCTGAGTGCGCCTG
>JBELDB010000149.1:0-2229 GCA_042094525.1 Congregibacter sp.
AACATCCCGACGGCGTCTTATGCAGTGTTTACCGAAATAGATCCCGCGCTCAACTATGTCAGGGAACAGGGAGCGCCGATTGTCATCAAGGCCGATGGACTTGCCGCGGGCAAAGGTGTGATCGTTGCCCTGACGCTCGACGAGGCCCAGGCTGCCATCCACGACATGCTCGCCGATAACAAGTTCGGCGATGCAGGTGCCCGAGTTGTCGTGGAGGGCTTCCTTGAAGGGGAAGAGGCCAGTTTTATTGTGATGGTCGACGGCGACCATGTGTTGCCGATGGCGACATCGCAGGATCACAAGCGGATCGGTGAGGGAGATACTGGACCCAACACCGGCGGTATGGGGGCCTACTCTCCCGCGCCGGTGGTCACCGACGCAGTCTTTGCCCGGGTAATGGAGCAGGTGATCCATCCCACCGTCAGGGGAATGGCCGCCGAGGGCCTGCCGTATACCGGGTTCCTCTACGCAGGTCTCATGATTGACGCGCAGGGCAATCCCTCGGTGATTGAATACAACTGCCGCTTTGGTGACCCAGAAACCCAGCCCATCATGCATCGCCTAAAGAGCGACTTGTCTTCGCTTTGCTTGGCGGCGCTCGATCAGCGGCTTGATCAAGTCACAGCGGAGTGGGATCCCCGCCCGGCTGTTGGCGTCGTGCTCGCCGCCGGGGGCTATCCCGGTAGCTATGATAAAGGGCATGTCATCGAAGGATTGGCAGGCGATTGGCCAGCATCGACCAAGGTCTTTCATGCCGGTACCCGACAAGACGGTGACGCCATCACCACACAAGGGGGTCGTGTGCTCTGCGTGAGCGCGCTCGGCGACTCGATCCGTGAAGCGATCGGTGCGGCCTACAGCGGCGTTGACCGCATCAACTGGCAGGACATGGTCTGCCGCCGGGATATTGGTTGGCGTGCCATAGACCGTTAAGCTTGGGCCATGACTGATATGACACAGACATCCTCCAGACGACCCCTCACCGGTTTAGACCGACTCCTGAGCCGGGTGGACCAGCGCCTGCGTCAGCTCGCTGGTGGGTCAACGTCACTCCCGAGTGATGAGTCGCGACCCTCTCCGGCCGTCGGGCACGAAGAACCCAAGTTGAGCCCAAGGGAACGCGAACATGCCGCGGGCCTCATGCGGGTGAATCACACTGGGGAGGTCTGCGCTCAAGCGCTGTATCAAGGTCAGGCACTCGCTGCACGCTCTGACGACACGCGTCATAAGCTACTCAGCGCTGCGCAAGAGGAAGCCGATCATCTGGCATGGTGTGAAGCGCGTCTGCATGAGCTCGATGCCGAGCCCAGCAAACTGAACCCGCTTTTTTATGCCGCCTCTTTCGCCTTGGGTGCCGCTACCGCGCTGGCCGGTGACAAAGTCAGTCTCGGCTTTGTTCATGCAACAGAGGAGCGTGTTGCGAGCCACTTACGCGCACACCTGAAAGCTCTACCCGGCGAGGACAGGAAGTCGCAGCTGGTGCTGCAGCAAATGCTGTCGGATGAGGAGCGTCATGGCGCGGAGGCTTTAGAGCACGGCGGTGAGGAGTTCCCGCGCCCGATCAAGGATGTGATGACCGTCGCCAGTCAGGTGATGACCCGCACCACCTACTGGATTTAGGTAAAGCAGAGACGCTCTTCACTGATCTGACATTGAGCTGGACTTAACGCTGAGCGGGGCTTTCCAATCAGCGGGGCGTTTAAGGCAATACAGTTAGGTTAAGCCAATTAGGTCAATCCAGCTAAGGCGCGCAAGTTAAGCAACTCAACCGTAGGTAGCCTCAGTGCCTAACTCGTAGCCTCTTTGGTGGGCGGTGCACCGGCGCACCTGACCAGCAATCTCTGCTTTCCTTTATCAGTCGCCTGAGAACATCGTCGCCAGAGCAGCGCCTGGGTCCTTCGCCCGCATAAAGGTCTCGCCGATTAAGAAGCTGTGCACACCGTGGCGCCGCATCTCGCTGACCTGCTCGGCGGAACTGAAGCCACTCTCCGTGACCACCTGTATCCCCTCGGGGATGCGCGCCAGCAATCGATAGGTGGTATCGAGACTCGTCTCAAAGCTATGGAGGTCGCGGTTATTGATGCCGATGAGATCGCCACCCAGCGTGAGTGCCTCCTCAAGCTCGGCCTCGTCGTGAACTTCCACCAGTACCTCGAGCCCCGCCTCCTGTGCACAGTCATGCAGATCCTTGAGATGCGGCAGCTCCAGACAGGCCACAATCAGCAGAAT
>JBELDB010000149.1:2329-3871 GCA_042094525.1 Congregibacter sp.
GCTGCGTCACCACTAGCCACCTTGTCGGCCAGCGCGCGGCGAAAGCCCCGAGTGGGATCCATCCGTGAGGCCGCCTGCTCGAGCTCCGCGAGCGATCGCTGCTGCTGACGGGCGGCGACCTCCTCGATTTTCCGATCGAATATCGTTTTCAGCACGGTAGGCGCTGCGAGCTTGGTCCTCATGCGCCAGGCTCTCCCGCATCGAGCCCCGACACCGTTTGCGTGAACGTCACAAAGGCGGCCAGCTTTTCAGCCGCGTCCCCTGAGGCCATCACCGCCTCGGAGCGAGCCACGCCGGCTTCAAGAGTGTCCGCCAGCCCTGCCACATAAATGCCGGCGCCTGCATTCAAGGCAATCATCGAGCGCGCCCTGACACTGGCTTCATCTTCAGCGCCATCAAATACCGCTCGAATAAGGTCCGCGGACGCTTGCGCCGTATCAACTTGCAGACCCTCCAGCGAGGCGTGGCTATGGCCCAGAGCGGCGGGATCAATGGTCACCGAAGTGATCTGACCACCCTTTAATTCATAACCCCGTGTAGGAGCGGCAATAGAGATTTCATCGAGGCCATCATCGCTGTGGAGCACCAGCGCATGCACGCTGTCGAGCTGTGCCAGTGCGCGGGCGAGCGGCTCACATAAATTAGCGTCGTACACCCCAAGCACCTGCCGGGTCACGAAAGCGGGATTGGTCAGCGGACCCAGCACATTAAACAGTGTGCGCATGCCGAGCTCGCGGCGCGGTCCAATCGCATGCTTCATTGCACCATGGTGAGCCGGCGCAAACATAAAGCCCAAACCCACGCCTTCAATACACTGCGCGATCTGCGCGGGCGTCAAATCAAGGCTGACGCCCAAGGTCTCCAGCACGTCTGAAGAGCCGCTGCTACTCGAGACTGAGCGATTACCGTGCTTGGCCACGCACGCACCTGCCGCCGCCGCAACAAAGGTGGCCGCCGTGGAGACGTTGAACAAGTTAGCGCCATCACCCCCGGTACCCACCAGATCCACCAAATGATCGTCGTGCACCTCAACCGGCGTCACCAATTCGCGCATGACTTCAGCCGCACCGGTGATCTCGTCGATGGACTCACCCTTCATACGCAGGGCCACCAGCATCGCACCGATTTGCGCCGGGGAGGCCTCGCCGGTCATGACTGTCATCATGACCTCGCGCATCACCTCGCGGGGGAGGTCCTCACCGGAGACCAGTTGCGACAGTGCCGTCTGAAATTTCATCGTGTACTGATGGTCTAGGCGCAACGCGCCAGAAAACGATCGAGCATGGCGTGGCCGTGCTCGGAGAGAATCGATTCCGGGTGGAACTGCACGCCCTCTATATCTAGCTCGCGATGCCGCAAACCCATGATCGCCTCTCGGCCGCCCTGCTCATCTTCGGTCCACGCAGTGACTTCAAGACAATCTGGCAGCGTCTCGGGATCGACAACCAAACTGTGGTAACGCGTCGCGGTCAACGGGCTGGGGAGATCGGTGAAGACGCCCTCGCCGATGTGATGAATAGGACTGGTCTTGCCGTGCATCAC
>JBELDB010000150.1:0-3779 GCA_042094525.1 Congregibacter sp.
TTACTCGCGCCCTCACCGTCACGCACAATGTCCTGCGCCAGCTCAATCATCAGTGCCGTCAGGGCCTGCGCAAAACGCTCGGCTCGCTCAGAACCGGCTGTGACTTCAACACCACTTTGACCCGTTGCCGAGAGCGTGACCGCGTCATTGGTAGAGGTATCGCCATCAACGGTAATACGGTTGAAGCTTGCCGATGCGGCAGACCTCAATAATGAATCGAGCAGCTCTGCATCTATAACCGCGTCTGTGGCCACAAACGCCAGCATGGTGGCCAGATTAGGGCAGATCATACCGGCGCCCTTTGCGATGCCGGTGATTCGGCAGCACTGGCCGTCGAGGCTAATCTCGACACTGCGCAGTTTTACTCGCGTATCCGTTGTGAGGATCGCCGCCGCGGCCCGCTCCCACTGATCCTCGGCAAGACCAGAGAGTGCCGACGGCATCGCATTCACGAGCAAGTCTGACGGCAGCGACTCACCAATCACACCGGTTGAAAATGGCATCACCGTCTCAACGCTAGTCTGCGTCAATCTGGCGACTTCCGCACAGCATACATTTGCCGCCGTCACACCCTCATCACCCGTTCCGGCGTTGGCATTCCCCGTGTTGATAATGAGATGTCGAGGCTGGCACTGGGCTGCAGTGAGGTGCGCCTCCGCGATCACTACCGGCGCTGCACGAAACGCATTCTGGGTAAACACGGCTGCCGTGTGCGTGCCGGGTGCCAGCTCCACCACAACGAGATCATCATGATCACCTCGCTTGATACCCGCCTGAGCGATACCCAGGCGGACTCCCGCTATTGTATGAGTCACCTTAGGCACTCCCGGTGACGCCATAAAGCAGCACCCAGCCGCTGCGTTAAGTCAGTGCGCCGTGACATTGCTTGTACTTTTTGCCGCTGCCGCAGGGGCAGGGGTCATTTCGCCCAACCTTGGGTTGAGCTCGCGTAACCGGCTGTGGTGCGGCGGGTGGAGGCGTATCCGCGGTTTCTGACACCGCTGATCCGGCCTCGGCATGCTCAAACGCCATCTTCTGCTTGGCAGCCGCCTCTCTGCGCTGCTGCTCCATCGCCGCGGCCTCATCCGTGCGTTGTACTTGCACATTACTGAGAAATCGCACGACCTCGAACTTCAGTCGCTGCAACAGACTCTCAAACAGCGCAAAAGACTCGCGCTTATATTCCTGCTTGGGGTTCTTGTTGGCGTAGGCCCGCAGATGGATGCCCTGCCGTAGCTGATCCATCACCTGTAGGTGCTCTTTCCACAGGGTATCCAAAACCTGGAGCATGATCTGCTTCTCAAGTTGTCGCATTCCCGGGCCAATACCTGAGGCTTTTTCATCATATGACGATTGCACCTCTCCAACGATCCGCTGTCGCAGTGTTTCCTCATGTAGCGAGTTGTCCGCGTCGAGCCACTGCGCGATCGCGAGGTTGAGACCAAACTCAGCCTCAAGCTGTTTCTCCAGCCCCGGGATGTCCCACTGCTCCTCCACACTCATAGGCGGGATAAAGCCATCAATGGCGTCATTCACCACGTCTTCGCGGATAGCGGTAATCGTCTCGGCAATATCGTCATCCGAGAGCAGTTCATCCCGCTGCCGATAGATAATTTGCCGCTGGTCATTGGCCACATCGTCGTATTCCAGCAGCTGCTTACGAATATCGAAATTGCGGCCCTCAACCTTCCGCTGGGCCTTTTCAATCGCGTTGGTCACCATACGGTGTTCAATCGCCTCACCGCGCTCCATACCCAACGCCTGCATAAAGCTCTTGACCCGCTCTGAAGCGAATATCCGCATCAGATTGTCTTCCAGTGAGAGATAGAAGCGAGAGACGCCCGGGTCGCCCTGACGCCCTGAGCGGCCACGCAACTGGTTGTCTATCCGTCGAGACTCATGGCGCTCGGTGCCCAAAATGTGTAGGCCACCCGCCTCGATAACCGCATCGTGACGGGTCTGCCAATCAGCGGTGAGTTTCTCACGAGTGGCATCATCCAAGGGCTCACCCTGTGCAGTGAGCTCCGCCTCAAGATTGCCGCCCAGAACGATATCCGTGCCGCGACCGGCCATATTCGTAGCAATCGTCACCACGCCAGGCCTACCTGCCTGCGCAATAATCTCGGCTTCCTGTTCGTGGTACTTAGCATTCAGTACCTTGTGGTCGATATTCTCCTTCTTAAACGCCTCCGAGAGCTCCTCAGACGTCTCGACCGACGCAGTGCCCACCAGTACGGGAGCACCACTATCAATGCACGATCGCACGTCTTCTATGATGGCCTCAAATTTCTCTTCACGGGTCAAATACACGAGATCATTCATGTCATCACGACACATGGGCACGTTGGTTGGGATCACCACGCAATCCAGACCGTATATCTGTCGGAATTCAAATGCCTCTGTGTCGGCGGTACCCGTCATCCCCGCCAATTTGTCGTAGATACGGAAAAAATTCTGGAATGTGGTTGAAGCCAGAGTCTGACTTTCATTCTGGATCTTGACCCCTTCCTTGGCTTCTATCGCCTGATGCAAACCCTCGGACAGTCGCCGGCCCGGCATCGTGCGACCGGTGTGCTCGTCGATCAGCACCACCTGACCCTCTTGTACGATGTACTCGACATCACGCTGAAAGAGCACGTGAGCCCTGAGACCGGAATGAACGTGGTGTAGCAAACCGAGATTGGTGGCGGCGTAAAGTGAGTCGTCGCTCTGGAGCAATCCGGACTCCATCAGCATGCCTTCCACTTTCTCGTGACCACTCTCGGTGAGCTCAATGCTGCGCTGCTTCTCATCAACCGTGAAATCGCCCTCCTGCTCCTCAATCTCCTGCGTCAGCTTGGGAATAAGTCGGTTGATGGTCTTATAAAGTTCGGAACTGTCGTCTGCGGCGCCCGAAATAATCAGCGGGGTGCGGGCCTCGTCAATCAGAATGGAGTCCACCTCGTCGACGATAGCAAAGGCCAGTTTGCCCTGACCCTTATCCGCCTGGCTGAATGCCATATTGTCTCGCAGATAATCAAAGCCGAACTCATTGTTAGTGCCGTAAACGACGTCAGAGCCATAGGCCGCCTTTTTTTCATCGGCGCTCTGGCCTGACCGCACGACACCGACGGCGAGGCCCAGAAATTCATACAGAGGGCCCATCCAGCTCGCGTCGCGGCGAGCGAGATAGTCGTTCACGGTGACAAGATGCACGCTGTGGTCCGGTAATGCGTTGAGATAAGCGGGGAGAGTAGCAACCAGTGTTTTGCCCTCACCGGTTCGCATTTCGGCGATCTTCCCGTCATGCAGAGCCATACCGCCGATCATCTGCACATCGAAATGCCGCATGCCCAATGCGCGCACACCCGCCTCACGCACAACCGCAAATGCCTCGGGAAGTAGCTGATCAAGCGACTCTCCGTCAGCAAGCCGCGACCGAAATTCGTCAGTTTTAGCGCGCAATGCGGCATCATCAAGCGCCTGCATTGCCTCCTCAAGCGCGTTGATTCGAGCAACGACTTTGCCCATTCGCTTCAGCTCCCGGTCATTACGGGTGCCAAAAATCTTTTTCACGGTAGAAATCAGCATGGAAAGCTCACTGTTGAGTTACAAGGGAATCCGGATGGATGACGGTGTTAACCGCCGGGACTCACTTGTCAGCGATGCGTGCGGCGAACGTAGGTAGCGGGATCGACTGCTCGGCCGTGCTTGAAGACTTCAAAATGGACGTGCGGGCCCGTGGAGCGGCCTGAACTCCCCATGAATGCAATCACATCGCCGCGTCTGACCAGGTCTCC
>JBELDB010000151.1:0-3778 GCA_042094525.1 Congregibacter sp.
CGCTGCCCGATTATCTGCGCGAGGGCATCACGGTGCATTTTGTGCGCAGCTTCCGCGAGGTGTTCGAAATCGTGTTTGATGCCTCTGCAGAACAGAAGCAGCTTCATTAAACCCTGGCATTACAGCCTCAAGCAGGCAGCTGAGCAGTGAGTATTGCCCTGCATGGCGCGGGAAAACCTTCAATTGTGAGGCTGGGATCCTGGGGATCAAGAAACTCTTCTAATGAGTGAAACGTCATCCACGGTGTGCGCCGCTGCTCTTCCAGCGAGGTGTCACCCACATCGACGATCTCTATCTCGCTAAAGCCCGCCTGACCGAGCCAACGCGCGGTAAGGCCGGGACTCGGCAGTTGCCAGACATTGCCCATGCGCGCATACCTTCCCTTGGGTTCCAATAGCGCGTCATCATCGCCCTCAATCACCAGCGTCTCGAGCACTAGCTGCCCTTCGGGTGCCAGTTTGTGTTTCAAGCTCATCAGGTGCTCCATGGGGTCCCGTCGGTGATACAGCACGCCCATGGAAAACACCGTGTCGAACACGGGCAAATGCTCTGGTATCGCTTCCAGCGTCATGGGTAAGACGTGGATGCCCGGCTGCTGCAGGTAGTGTTGGACGGCTTTGAACTGCAGGATGAAGAGCGGCGTGGGGTCGATGCCGATGACTTCTGCTGCCCCGGCACCGAGCATGCGCCAGCAGTGATAGCCGTTGCCGCAGCCCACGTCGAGCACCCGCCGGTCATCCAGCGGTGCGATCGCATCCGCCAGACGATCCCATTTCCAGTCGGACCGCCACTCGGTATCGATGTGCAGTCCGCAGAGCTCAAAAGGCCCTTTTCGCCAGGGATGGAGACCCATCAGGACACTGTGCAAGGTGTCCATCGTTTCGGCCGGAGCAGTGCCCGATAAGCCCACGCGCGCGGTATTCAGCTGTATGTCAGCGGTTGGGAGTGGCGGCAGACTGGCGAGGGCGTCCCGCCAGCGAGGGAGATCACCGTAGCGCGCCTGAGAGAGCCCCGTGCTGAACTGCTCGGGTAACAGTGCCAGCCACTCTGAGAGGGGCCCGGCTTGCCAGCGCGCGCTGAGGGCCTCCCAATCGCTGACGAGCTCGGGGGGAAGTGCGTGTTCGGGTGGGGAAGGGGGTGTCATGCGATGGCGATGAGCGAGCCAAAGTTCAGGCACTGAAACCAGACGTCGCAACGGCTGAATCCCACTGCATTGAGGCGCGCGACATGCGCTTCGCGCGTCTCGGGCACCAGCACATCCTCCAGCGCCTGCCGTTTCTGGGCAATCTCGAGATCACTGTAGCCCTGTTGGCGCTTAAAATCGTGGTGCAGGTCGATTAGGTACTCATTCAGACGCGGGTCGGGCAGGGTGAGTTTCTCCGACAGAATCAGCACATCACCCGACGTCATCGCCTCACGAATTCGCTTCAGTAGCGCCTCGCGCTGCTCAATAGGAATGAACTGGAGCGTGTAGTTCATGATCACCACGCTGGCATTATCGAGCGGGGTATCGAGTACGTCCGCCTGTTGCAGCTCAATGCGGCTCGCCTCAGGGAATTGCGCCAAGTGACTGCTTGCCTGCTCCAGCATCGCCTTGGAATTATCGATACCGATGAGCTCGCATCGATCACAGGCGGGTTCCCGCGCCGCCGATAGGAGCGATGCGCCCCAGGAGCATCCCAAATCATAAATCCGCGAACCCGGCCGGGCGTGCTGCGCGGCGAGGGTGCCGGTCATGCCTACCACCGTGGCGTAGCCCGGTACGGAACGATTGATCATGTCCGGGAAGACCGAGGCGACAGACGCGTCAAAACGGAACAGTCCCGGGTCAGACAGGGGGGAGGCGAACAGGTCATCACGCCTCCCTGATAGCGCGGTAGACACGGGCTCACCCGCCGTCGACAGGGTGATGTCGGCGTTTGGCGAGGAGTCTGGCGGGACATTTTGGGTCATGACGAGTAGGGGCGACCAAAGGCGTAAGGTGCAGGATAACAGGGCTTGTAGGGCCCTCGGTTCCTCGCGCATACTTTCGCGTTCCGCTTGATCTCACATTCCTGAGTGTTCGCCATGTTTGATTCTCTTCCTGTGCTTCCGCCCGACTCTATTCTCGGCTTGGCGGCTGCCTGCCGCGCTGACCCCAACCCCGACAAGGTGGATCTCACACTGGGCGTTTACATGGATGAAACGGGCTTGTGCCCCGTTTTTGAAGCGGTGCAGCAGGCGCAACAGGCCTTGGTCAGTGAGGAACAGACCAAGGTGTATATGCCGCCTCAGGGAGATCCCGATTATCTGACCGGGATCCGCTCACTCGTATTCGGTGAAGCGGGTATGGCTGATCTTGGTGATCGCATTTCAGCCGTACAGACCCCCGGGGGTTGCGGCGCAGTGAGGTTGGGTGCCGAGGTGCTGCACGCCGCGGCCCCGGACGCCACCGTGTGGGTGAGTGATCCGACATGGCCGGTGCATATCCCCTTGATGGGCTCGGTGGGGCTGCAATTCAAAACCTATCGCTACTACTCCGCTGACATGAAGGGTCTCGATTTCGACGCTATGTTGGCGGATCTCGAGACGGCGCAGGCCGGTGACGTGGTGCTCCTGCACGGCTGTTGTCATAACCCCAGTGGGGTCGATCCGACGCTCGAACAATGGGGCGTGTTGGCCGACTTGATGTCGGAGCGACAGCTACTGCCCATGATCGATTTTGCGTATCAGGGTATGGGGGCTGGTCTCGATGAGGACGCCGCGGGTATCCGCGCGGTACTTGCCCGCGTGCCCGAGATGATTGTTGCCGTGTCTTCCTCTAAAAATATTGGCCTGTACCGAGAGCGCGCGGGCGCCGTGGTGTTTGTGGGCGGTGATGCGCGTGCGGCCGAAGCCATGGCGAGTCAGGCAGTCTCTGCGGCGCGACGTGTTTACTCCATGCCGCCGGCTCACGGTGCGCTGTTGGCGGGACGAGTGCTGTCCTCACCGGCGTTGCGCTCAGCATGGGAGGCCGAACTGGGCCAAATCTGCGAGCGCATTAACGGCCTGCGAGGTCAGCTTCAGAGTGCCCTGACTACTGCTACTAAGCGAGACTTTGGCTTTATTGGCACAGAGCACGGCATGTTCTCGTTTCTGGGGCTGAGCGTTGAGCAGGCTCAGCGCCTGAGAGAGGAACAGTCGGTGTACATGTTGGATTCGTCCCGAATCAATATCGCGGGCCTCAATGCCAACAATCTGGGTCGCGTGGCCGAAGCGGTCGCCTCGGTACTCTGACTCGTTACTGTGACTCGGTACTCTGAGCAGCGACTCCGCGCTTAACCCTCCAGTTCGACCAGGCGTTCCAAGGCGCGATCGAGCGCTTGCTCCGTCTCGGTAACGGCGGTCAACGCGGCAGCGACGTCGTCGGGTGATTGCTCATAAAAACCCGGCTGAGCAATGAGCTCGAGCAGCTCCGCGTGGCGGACTTCCAGAGACTCGATTTCTGAAGGTAGGGCGTCGAGCTCCCGTTGACTCTTGTAACTCAGCTTGGTTTTCTTCTGGCGCGGTGTGCTATCGCCCGCGTGATCTGGTATCGACTTTAGTGACGCCTTGGCTTCGTCGGCAGTCGGCGTCGTTACTGTTACTGGGACAGTGTTTGGAGAAGTGCCAGCAGCGCCGATCATCGCCGAAAGTTGCCCACCGCGGGCCTCCCAATCTGAGTAGCTACCGGCCTGCTCCTCGATGACTCCGTCGCCTTTCATTACCAGCAGGCTAGTGACCACCTTGTCGAGGAAGTGGCGATCGTGGCTGACCAGAA
>JBELDB010000152.1:0-3773 GCA_042094525.1 Congregibacter sp.
GCAAAGCGATATCGAGAGCCCTTTTCCTGCTCTTTGAGCAGCGCTGAGCGGCCGTTGAAGAGGGGCTTTTTAAAGTCCACCAGCCACCCTAGCCCCAGCTCGAAGGGGCTACGGGTGCGCCCAACACGCACGACTTCTTCGGCGGGCATGAAATCAACGTTGGCCTGCAAGAAGCCCGCTTCAATGCGCGCAAGCTCCAGTGCGTATGAACCAATGGGCTTGATCAGGTAGTCGCGCCCGAGCTCAAAGAGTTGGTCCCATAGCGCCTCTGCTGACTCAGGTGGAACCCATACCTCGTATCCGAGATCACCTGTGAAGCCGGTGCGGCTCACCATGAGCGGTCGTCCCTCGAAGCTGTAGTGTGCGATCCCAAAGGGCTTAAGCTGATTGAGATCAGTGCAGCCGAGCAGAGTCAGAACGGTGCAAGAGGTTGGGCCTTGCACGGCGAGGCCCGCGACGGCTTCGGACTCATTTTCAATCTTTACGTCAAAACCCAGAGTGTTCCAAGCGAGCCAGTCATCTGCGCGTTGGTAGGAGCAGATGCGGTAGTCCTGCTCGCCCAGGCGGAAGATCGTGCCGTCATCCATGACCTGGCCATGGTCGTCGCACCAAATCGCATAGCCCACCCGGTCGACGCCAATTTTGCTGACGTCCCTTGTGATGAGGCGGTCCAGATATCGCTGGGCGTCGGGCCCGGTGACGCGATACTTGTTCATCGGCGAGAGGTCAAAGACGCCGGTTGTGCTGCGAACAGCAAAGTACTCGAGCTCCACATCGAAGTAAGCGTTGGGGGTGGTGAACCCCATCCAGTTGCCCCAATCGTTCAGATCGCACATGGCCTCCACCCGAGAGTGGAAGGGGGTGGTGAGTAGCATGGTGTCTCGGCTGACGTCGCTCATGACAGTGCTCCTCGCTTGAGAATTTCTTTGGCGGCGTTGCGCCCCGGCAGTCCCTGTAGACCGCCACCGGGATGCGCGCCTGCGCCACAAAGATAGAGGCCTTCAACCGCAGTCGCATACTGCGTCGAGCCGGGGAAAGGTCGCATCATTAATGCCTGATCAATGGAGAGCTCTCCGTGGTGCCAACTGCCACCGGTCATGCCATGGGAGGCCTCAAAATCTGAGGGCACGACCAGTTCGCTGACTGCTACCAGTGATCCGATGCCAGGGGCATAACCCTCCAGTTCGCTCAGCAGCTGACGCATAAGCTGGGGTTTTCCAGCCTCCCATCCGATGTCCGGTGCATAGGGCACGTAGTGCACGATCGCTGTCAGAATATGTTGGCCTTGAGGAGCCAGTTCCGGATCCTCAATAGTGGGAATGCTGATATCAAAAGTATGCAGCTCGCTGAGCTCCCGGTATTTCATCGGGTTCAGTGCGGCCTCCATGCCGTCCATAGAGGGCGTGATGACCAGCCTCTCTGCCAGCTGTGCCTCACTGAGCCCTTTAAAGCTGGGCAGGCCGGTCAGAACCAGATGTAGCTTTGCGGTCCCGCTTCGCGATCGATAACACTCAACCCGCTTTGCCATGCCCGCTTCCATCTGGTGGTAGCCCAGCAAGTGGCGGAAGGTCGTGGAGGGGTCAGCGCTCGATATGATCAGTTTGGCCGAGATCTGCTCGCCTGAGTCGAGCGTCACGCCGGTGACGCGGTCATCGGTTTTGACGATGGCGGTGACTGAAGATCCTAGCTGGATCTTGGCGCCACATTTTTCGGCCGCAGTGGCCAGAGACTGCCCAAAGGCACCCATGCCGCCCATGACCTGTGTGGTGCCGGTTTGGCCCATGTGCTCACCGGTTGCGCGATGTAAATAGCTGTAAACGGTGTTGGGAGAACGGGGCCCCATGTTGGTGCCGGTAACGGCATCCAGCGCAATAGTGCTTTTCAACGCGGCATGTGAAAAGTGCTCGTTCATGACGTCATAGATATTAATCATCACGATGCGCATCAAATCTCGCAGGCGCTCGCGGCCAAGCAACTTCAAGCTCAACCCCAGTTTCATGAGGGTGAGACGGTCCGTCCAGTTTTGCTCCACTAGCTTGGGCGGCCGACTTCGATACAGCGTCGTCATCAGCTTGGCGAAGCTGCGAACCATATTCTTGAAGTCACGGTATGCTGCCTGATCTGCCGAATCGACGCCGGCACCGCTGATGGTGTCGCCATCGAGAATAAGATGGTCGCCGTCAGTTTGCAGTGAAATCGTTGCTTTTGGCTTGCCCAGCTTGAGGCCCGCAGCCTTCAGATCGAGGTCTTTGACGATACTCTGGTCAAGCTGTGACAACCATTGTGCGCAGTCGGAGACATGGCACCCGGGGGCAAACTCCCGCGTGCTCGCGCAACCGCCGGGCTCGCTTCGAGCGTCGATCACAAGCACGTTTTTTCCCGCTTTGGCGAGGTAGCTGGCGCAGATGAGTCCGTTATGTCCTGCGCCAATAATGATCGCATCGTAATCAGTCATCGGCGTATCCTCCCGGCACGGTATTAGGTTTTTTCAGGTCGGCCAGAATTTCGCGAGCGGCGTTGGCGCCAGGGGCCGCCATCACACCACCGCCAGGGTGAGTACCAGAGCTACACATATACATGCCCTTAATCGGTGATCGGTATTGGGCGTAGCCCGGGAAGGGTCTGTTAAAGAGCAGCTGGTCGAAGGTCAGCTCGCCCATGAAGATATTGCCTTCTGTCAGCCCCACTTCCGCTTCAATTTCACGTGGTGTTCGTGTTTCGCAGTGCAGAATCAGATCGCGGAAATTAGGGCTGTAGTTCGAGATTTGGTCGATCACAGATTTCTCGAAACCGTCTTTGTCCTCGTCGGTCCACTCCCGACCTTCAACTTTTGGTGGTGCATACTGAACGAAGACGGACATCATGTGCTTGCCGGGAGGCGCCATAGTGGGGTCGGTCAGTGACGGGATCATCATGTCGAGGTAGGGGTCTTTGGACCAGGTACCTGCCTTCCAGTCGTCATAGGCGCGTTCCTGTCGCTCCAGCGAGTCGCTGAAGTGAAGATCTCCCGCCATCAGCCGATTGCGGGGATCGAGGCCGTTGAACACCGGCAGGCCATCAAGTGCGATATTCAGCTTCCCAGAGGAGCCACGAATCTTGAAATTGCGGGCCTTTTTCAGCACGTCTTTGGGCAGATCCGAGGGGTTGGTAATGTCGAGGAAAGTCCGCTTTGGATCGAGGTTGGAGACCACGATGGGCGCTTTGTATTCGGTGCCGTCCTTCAATGCGACTCCCGCCGCCCGGCCGTTTTTGACAATGATCTCGTCGACATTGGCGTCGCAGATAATCTCACCGCCATAGGACTGGAACGCTTTGGACAGCGCGTCGGCGATCGCGCCCATGCCGCCACGGGCAAAGCCCCAGGCGCCGACATTGCCGTCGACATCACCCATGTAGTGGTGGAGGAGGACGTAGGCGGTGCCGGGAGAGTAAACCCCTAAGGCGGTGCCGATAATGCCGCTGCCCGCCATGTGCGCCTTGATGACGTCGGTTTCGAAATACTCGTTGAGATAGTCACCGACGCTGGCCGTCCAGAATTTGATGGTATCGAGTAGTTTTTCCTCACCCAGATCCATAAAGGAGCGCGCGAACTCCAGCAGATCACGCAAGTCTCTGGGTTTCAGTGAGGTTGGATCCGGCGGGGTCCGCATCAGATAGGGGCGAATCAGCTTGGTTTGCAGGCTGGTATCCGCTGCGTAGCGATCATAGGCATTGGCATCGCGTTTGGAGTGGCGTGCCATCTCGCGATAGTGACGATCGTGATCGCTGTAGTT
>JBELDB010000153.1:0-3770 GCA_042094525.1 Congregibacter sp.
GTGGGTGCATCACCATTCATAAACCCGTACTCGCAGTAAGCGTCGTCCCAGAAAACCGACAGCAGCGCGTCAGCATCGAGTCGATCCAGACCGCGCATATAGCGACACGAGAGCTCATAGATGGCCTGTTTATCCAGCAAGGTCTGCATGGCTTGATCCATAACGACACCCCTTAATTAGTGTTTCATGGTGGCAGTGCATCGTCATCCACATCGCTCAGTGGATCAACTGTTACCTGTGCGCGATCAACCGTAGAGGAGCATCACAAACACCAGTAGCCCACTCATTGCCGCGGTAAATTCAAACTTGGGCAATGCATTGCGGAACCATAGGACTAAGCCATCGTTGCTTCTTGCGGCCTTGATATTTTGGCGCGTCCAGCGCTGCCTCTCTGGCTTAAGCAATAGGTAAACCTTGACCAAAGACCCGGCCATCTGGTCATACCAAAGTAGCGGGATGAACAGGGGATGGAATTGACCAGACTGCGCCCACAAAAGCAGTCCGTGCACACTCCGGGTGAGCACCACCCATAATAGATAAGCAACCAATACTTGAGGTCCGAGAACCGCGGTCAAAAAGAGCGCCATGAAAGGGCCCGATAGCGTCGTCCAGACGCTGATTCGCTGGTCGAGCAGACAGAGCCAGAGAAACCAGCCAGTGTGCCAAGGCTTCAGTCTGATGGCCCGAAGATTACTCCGGACCATATTCCCGTACCATCGAGTCATCAGGGACAGGCTGGATGATACGAAGCTGCCTTCCGGCGCTTCTTCGAGGCAGGTGACGACCGTATCGGGCAGGTACATCATCTTCCAGCGTGTTTTCAACACATGAAACCAGGTGCTTTTGTCATCCCCGGTCAAAAAGCGGATACGCCCTGCCCGCCAATGATCAACCTGGTCATGCCGCAAGCCCTCGATAAACTCGGGAGACAATGCCACCGACGCTCTGAAGACAGAGAAGCGGCCGGTGAGCGTCAACAACCCGTAATTCAAGCTCAGCGAATTCATGAAAAAGTGGCGCTGTGCCATGCGCTGGCGATACCACTGTCGCTTGAGAGAACTGCCCGACACCTTAGACGCGTTATGGGTCGTGAGAGCGCCCAAGTCATGGTAACGAAGGAAAAAGCCGGACACCTTGGAGAAAATGCCCTCTGGCACGACGCTGTCGCCATCCATCAGCACCAGTACAGCATCCTTGGCAATGGGACTGCCCTTGGCCAGCAGTTCAAGGGCGTCAGCCAGCGCGTTGCGCTTACCGGTGCCGTCTTGATCAATGATATGCAAGGTGACCGGCACATGGGTTCGTAAAGCATCCCACTGGGAGCGGATAATGTTGACGTCCGCAGCATCAGTCACACAGGCCACTACCCTGCACGCCACACCAAAGGCATCAATCTCTCTGACCAACGCGTTAAATACTTGAGTACTGATCTCCGGTGCCGTCCGGTATGAGGGGATGACAATCAGAAGTTCGGTGGGTTTTTGGGTTGGATCAATCAGTCGCGATAAGGCTGGATAGCGGACATATCGATAGTGCAGCCCTCGAAACAGGTGCAGCGCCTTCCAAAGGTATCGCCACACACCGATGAAACCGATGACGAGCAAAGCCTCACCTCTGAACTCCGGGGTAGGCAGTATCAGGTACAGCCACCAGATGCTGAGCACCACGATCGCGCCCAGCAGCCACCACACCACTGTGGTGTGAGCTGCATCATCAAAATGAAAGCCTCGGTGCTGGCTGGAGCGAAAGCTCACAAGTTAAACCAGTTTTTGAATACTGAACCAAACGAAACGGGCACCACCACCTTCACCGGCTCATTGACCACGGGTAACTCATCCGATTCTGAGGGCGCAATTTTGATGAGGGTATATTGCTTCAGCCTGGGTAGCGTCTGCGGCAATCCGCCCAGCAGCTCTCCCTGCTGGTTATACACCTCAGCATTGGCTGCACTGTAGAAACGAATCTCTTCAATCGTGCCTGACGAGTAAGCATCCCGGCTGGCCAGTTGATAATCCACCGACATACCTGTTTTCAGGAGATCGGCTTTTTCTAAAGGCATTAGCGCGATCACCGAGCGGCCGCTACGGTCTGATTCGGAAAAACGGGATAACTCGACGATCGAAGTGCCCGTCTGCACTACCTGACCATCTGACGCATTGATTGATACGATATAACAGTCGCACGGGGAATAAGCCAAACCCCTAACCTTCAACCGCTCGACTTCCTCCAGCAGCTTCTCTCTTTGAGAGAACAACATATCGAGCTGCCGTTGAGCCTCATAGGGTGATTGCAGACCGCTCTCCGCTTCCCGCGGGGGCACACCAATCGCAATTTGATCGAGCTGGCTCTGTATCTCTTCCTCCTCAGCATCCATCGACAGAAGGTCTCTGCCCAGCTGCAGGGTTTCAAGCCGCTCGCGCTCTCTGGCAATCGCCTCAATCCCACCTTTCATCACGGCTTGGCTGTACAATTGGAGCAGTCGCTCACGCGTCGCTAATTCCTCCCGCATCAGTTCCTGCTTATCCTCCAGAACTGTTTGCTCTCGGACTAAACGCGTCTCATATCGCGAGATTGCTTGCTCACTCTGCGCCAACAGGGCCTGGTAGTAGATAATGCGGCTATCCAGATCGTTGAGTTCCTGCTCATCATTGGCGAGCAAATCGACGCCGTCCTCAGTAAAGACAGAAAACAAAAGGTCGCCCTTGCTGACCCGTTGTCCAATCTCAAAATCACCCAGCGCCAGCACACCGTTGCCGTAGCTCCGCTGGTTCAAAACCGGCTGGCTGACCGCTGCGTGTTGGGAAACGATATTCAGTAGCCTCGATTCGATCATCAGAACTGCCAGTGAGATGACACAGATCGCCAGCAAGGCAACGAGGCCAAATCGCCACCAATTCAGGCGAATGCGTTGCAATTCCTCTTCGTGTAACTGCGCCTTAACGCCGACCGAAGCCAAATTTTCGATTGATGTCGTCTCACCAAGCAGAAAGTTATCAACAATGGTTTGCAACACTTTCGCGTGCCCAGGCTCCATATCAACAAACCGACAGCCGAGGGCGAATCCGTCATCGCTAACGCGGACAATCTCAAAACGAACGGGAATGGCGAATCGACCCACAGGCATGTCGAAACAGATGGACCCGTTGTGGGTGTCGCCAATGCTGCTCGCCAGCTCCTTGTCATACAGAGAAAATCCGCCACCACTCCATTCTTTGGTGACGAAAGAACCTTGCTGCGTCTTAATCAGAGCACGGTAGTCGACGCGCGGGAAAACTCGCGCCCCAGATCGTGACTGAAATGTGTGTATAGAACCCATGTTTTTGCACCCCTGCTGTCAGTGAGAGGACAGGGAGGCCACAAACCCATCATGGGTGATGCGCGACGCGCAGGAGAAATATGCGCTTCCGTCGCATCTGCACTGAACTCAGTGCAAGTGATCGTCCCTGTTCACTCGGCGCGGACTTTAGACTATTTGTTTGATGAAATAAATATGGGCTATGGGGCCGACAGGTGATTTACCCAATCCGTCAAGCTGTTAACAAAATCCGCCATAGCGCTTAGAAATTGGCGGCTTCAGCTACCAAGGCCGTCAGCGTTAACCGGGTTGTCGGCAAGACTTCTGCTCCGCATACTCAGCGTATGCGACACACCATTAAAACAACGGCACACTGACCCGATGGCAGAGTCCGACTCAAAACCAGGCGAGGCGCGCGCAGCGGGCGGCACGATTGCCGAGATACTCGCCTCCGACGCCAAGCCCGCTCCCGCGC
>JBELDB010000154.1:0-3732 GCA_042094525.1 Congregibacter sp.
GGGAATGCACTGAGCCGTTTCACCACTACGGGCAGCATCCCGGCGGTATCGGATGCCGTGCGCGAGCAGTGCGATATCGAAGCCGACCGGCTCGACTCCGAGCTCTCCATGGTGCGCTACATATCTTGGGCGATTCCCTCGATTGGATTTATCGGCACGGTGCGCGGTATTGGCGACGCCCTGGGTCAGGCCTACAAGGCCGTCGAGGGGGATATCTCCGGCGTCACCGTGAGCCTCGGTGTGGCTTTTAACAGCACCTTCGTGGCACTCGTGCTGTCGATCATCATCATGTTTGCGCTGCATCAGCTGCAGTTGTCGCAGGAGCGACTGGTACTCAATACCCAACGCTACATTGATCGCCATCTACTGCGGCATCTATCGGTGCCGCGCAGCTGATGCGACTCCTCGATTGCAACGATGCGTCGCTGCGCCTCTGGAGTGGGGATGAGGCGCTCTGGTCACCGGGCATTGTCTGGTTTAACGAGGGCCAGTATCAGTTTGGTGAGCCGGCCTGGCTCCAGGCCCGTCGCGCACCTCGCGAGATTAACAACCGGTACTGGCATCGGCTCTCGACACAGGCCCTGAGTCCGGCGCTGGGCCCGGCACGCCATACAGCAGATCTTGTGCACGCCCACCTCGAGGCGCTTCTGGAAGACAGCAGAGACGACCTCGCCCTCGTCATCCCCGGGGCAATGGAGTCCGGGCAGTTATCGTTATTACTCGGCATTCTGCAAACCCTGTCGGTCAACGCTAAAAGCGTGATGCATCGCAGTGCGCTGGCAGGCGCGGCCGTGGGGCAGTCCTGTGCCCACGTCGAGCTACAGCTGCATCACGCAAGCATCACCGTGGTCACGGTCGAGAATCAGATCGCGCACGCCGGAGATACCCAGCTCCTGCCGGGGCACGGATTGCTAGGCTTGATGGACGACATTGCAGAACGAATTGGCGAACAGTTTGTAACCCAGACACGCTTTGATCCTCAGCGACGCGCTGAGACTGAGCAGATGCTCTATCAACAGATTCCCGAGTTGCTGCGATCACTCGCGACACAGAGTGAAATCAGCTGCACGCTGGAGGGGCATACCGCGCGTATTGGCGCAGACGCGCTGCGTCCTGTGGGTGCGGCATTCACGCGGGCGCTCTCCCCGCTCTTGCCCGAAGGGTCGACCCACATCGCATTGGACACACTCCTGTCTGCTTTACCTGGGCTCGAGTTACCCCACGAGTGCACCAAGATAGGGCCAGAGATCGTGCCCGCTATTGCGCGCACGATGGCTGTACCAGAGGGGGCACTGCATTTTCAGCGTGAGGCGCCGTGTGAGACCGCGACCGCGGTCGAGAGGGTAGATGCCGAGTACGCAGAGCCTGAGGTGTCGGTAGAGCCGGCATCCGACGCGTTAGTAGAAGCCGACTTGAGTCAATCCCAGCAGCCTGCCACACACCAACTCGTTGCCGGTCGCGCAACACCCTTGTCTATGGGCACAGGCATCGTAGAAGGAGCCGTGGTCTCGGGGCCGTCCGAACTGAGTATCGACCCAGGCGCCTCCGTGCAGCTGAATGGTCAACCAGCCGAGGGAGTGATCGCGCTCTGTGCTGGCGATCGACTCAACGCGGCCGGGGTCGAAGTGTTGTTTATCGCTGTGGAGCCCTGATTCGTGGCACGGCGCAAGCGACAGTCCTCGACCTTCAATCTCAGCTTCCTCGACATCATGTCCTGCGGTTTCGGCGCGGTTGTCTTGGTGTTCCTCATCATCGATCACTCTCTCGAAGTCGAGATTCGCTCGGTGAATGCCGAAGTGCTCTCTGAGGTTGAGTTGCTCGAGGAGGATATTCGTGAGGGGGAAGCCGGACTCGTTCGTCTACGCAATGCCCTCGACGAGGCGGACCTGGATATCGTTGAGGCTGACGGCCTCGCCCGACGCATCACCGAAGAAATGGACGAGTACGAGGCGCTCATTGCGTCGATTGAAGAATCCGGTGTGAGCGACAGTGACGCCATTGCCAAGCTGCAGGCCGAGATCAATCAACTCGAAGAGGAGATTCGCTTGCTCGAGGAGGCCGCCGAGGCGGAAGCCGGGCGCAGCGCACGAGAGTTTGTCGGCGAGGGCAACCGGCAATACCTCACCGGCCTCAACCTTGGTGGGAGACGTATCGCGATCATGGTCGACACCTCTGCCAGCATGCTGGCTAACCAGTTAGTCAACGTGATTCGCCTGCGCAACATGGACCCCGAATTGCAAAAACAGGCCGGCAAGTGGACACGCACGCTGGACACCGTTGACTGGTTGACCGCCCAGCTACCCGTCAGCGCCGAGTTTCAGGTGGTGACCTTCAATACCCAGGCCAAACCTGCGCTGGAAGGCACCGACGGCCAGTGGCTCGAGGTGGCCGACACGCCCAAACTGGAGGCGATCAGCCTCGCGCTCAGGGAGCAGGTGCCAGCCGGCGGCACCAGCTTGCACAACGCCTTCGCCGCGCTCGCTGCCCTCCCCAGCCCGCCTGACAACATTTTCCTGTTAACCGATGGGTTGCCGACCCAGGGCGAGCGAGCGCCCCGAGGCAGTCGGGTGAGCGGCAACGAGCGCCTCAAACATTTCCGCGAGGCGATTCGTCGCCTGCCACCGGGCGTACCCGTAAACACTATCCTATTCCCCATGGAGGGCGACCCCATGGCCGCGTCGGAATACTGGCAGCTGGCGCGCGCCTCCAACGGCAGCTTTCTTTCGCCCTCAACGGACTGGCCCTGAGTCTCTGATATGCCAGCAAGACGCGCCCCCGCCGAGTTCTCGCTGTCCTTTTTGGACGTCATTTGCTGTGGCTTTGGCGCAGTCATCCTGCTGCTGATGATCACCAAGACCGTGCAGCCCCAGGTCATTGAGCAGGCCATGGTCGATGCTGAGTCAGCGGTGGCCGAGCTGACCGAGCAGCTGTTTGAGATCCGTGGCGAGACCACCATTCTCAACCGTGACCTCAATGTAAAACGGGAGCAGATATCGGAATACGACGAGAAGATCGCGATCCTGCAGGGCACACTGGCGCGCACACGTTCGGAATACGACGCCCTGAGCACCTCACAAAATGCCAACGCCATCATCCGCGAGCAGCTGGCAATTGCGCGGCAAAACCTCTCGGAAGAAGAGCTGCGATTACTGGGCCGTAACGCCGAGAAAAAGAATCAGCTCATTGGCGGTATTCCGGTCGACAGCGAGTACATCATTTTCATCATCGACACCTCGGGCTCGATGTTCTCCTACGCATGGGACCGCATGCTGCAGGAGATGGAGGCAACACTGAATATCTATCCTGAAGTAAAAGGCATTCAGGTACTCAACGATATGGGTAACTATCTGTTCAGTCGCTATCGCGGTGAGTGGATTCCCGACACCCCAGCCAGGCGAAGTCTCATTCTGCAGAACCTGCGCAACTGGAATGTCTTCTCTAACTCATCCCCGGTCGAGGGCATTACCAATGCGGTAAGAACCTTCTACGATCCGGGCAAAAAAATCTCCATCTACGTATTTGGTGATGAGTTCACCGGCGCATCGATTCAGGAAGTCGTGCAAACCGTGGACCGCCTGAACGCTGAAGCGGCTGGTGGTGACCGCCGTGTGCGCATCCATGCTGTGGGCTTCCCCGTACAATTCATCAGACCTCCCGAGCTACAGGCGACGGGCGTCCGGTTTGCTACACTGATGCGAGAACTGACCCTAAGGAATGGGGGTAGCTTCGTTG
>JBELDB010000155.1:0-3667 GCA_042094525.1 Congregibacter sp.
AGGCCGCTAGTTTAGACTTGCTAGACGCAAACAAGCAACGAGACCGATAAGAAATCCAAGGGTTTGCGGCGCATTGATGCGCAATCAGGAGTGGAACATATGTCAGGCGGTAGGGTATGGGTCGTGACGGGTGCCTCGCGGGGGATAGGTGCTGCCATCGCTCGAGCGGCGCTTGAGGAAGGCGATAGTGTCGCGCTGATTGCGCGGGGCGCCGCGGTTATTGAGTTGGCCCAGTCTCTGGGCGATGCAGCGGCGGGGTTTCAATGTGATGTGGCGGATCCAGAGTCAGTCGGTAAAACGATTGACGCGATCTTGGCTCGCTTTGGTCGAATTGACAGGCTGGTTAACAACGCAGGCGTTCATCGTGGCGGAAAGGTTCACCGTCTGACCGACGAGGCGTGGCAGGAGGTACTGCAGGTCAATTTGACGGGGGCCATGAACATGACCCGGTCCGCAGTTGTGCATATGGCCGAGGGAAGCTCGGTGGTTAACGTCGGCGCAGTGGTCGGATTCCGTGGCTTTCCAGGCGACGCTGCCTATGCGTCTTCCAAGGCGGGATTGTCAGGCCTGACCAAGGCGCTGGCGATCGAGCTTGCGCCCAAGGCGATTACAGCGAATCTCGTTATTCCCGGCCTGGTGCTGACCGAAATGACCTCAGAGCTCAGCGAGGCCGCATTGGACAAAATGACCCAGCAAATCCCCTTGCGCCGGTTTGCCGAGGATCGCGAAATCGCGGAAGTGGTGTGCTGGGTTGCCCGGAGCCAATACATGACCGGAGCGCTAGTGCCTGTGGATGGCGGCCTGCTGTCTAGCTTTGGTGTGGTGTGATGGACTCAGACGCCACTGATCAGGTTGCGGCGTGGTTGCGATCCTCATTGGGGTGGGAAGGTGCAGAGTTTGTTTCAGCCCTCAGCGGGGGTAACTCCAATTTGACATGGCAGTTTCGAGACGGCGCGCGTGCCTGCGTTGTTCGAACTCCTCCTGTCGATGATATTTCGCCTACTTCAGCACGAGGTATTCAGCGCGAAGCCCAGATTTTGCAGGCGATAGAAAACTATTCTGTTCGCGCTCCACGGGTGCTTGCCTGGTGCGAAGACGAAGCGGTAATAGGCAGGCCCTTCTTAGTGCAGGAATGGATTGATGGTGTCGCGCTCACAGATGCGCTGCCCGCAGCCTACGCTGACTCTAGCGACAGCGTGAATCGACTTGGCGAGAGTTTGATCGATCAATTGACCGCGCTGCACTCTGTGCCGACCGATTTAGAAGCCCTGCAAAAATTGGGTCGGCCGGAACAATTTGTTGAGCGGCAGATAGCGCGTTGGCTGGGAGTGCGCAGGGACCACGTGGTGCGCGATCTCCCGGAATTATTTTCCCTGGGAGAGTGGTTGGGCCGCAATGTGCCCGCTTCGTCGGCGACGGCCGTCATTCACGGTGATTACCACTTGGACAATACGTTGGCAGCCAAGGATCGGCCAGAGATTTTGGCGATTATCGATTGGGAGCTTGCGACCGTCGGTGATTGCTATATGGACGTCGCGCTGATGCTCATGTTTTGGGGAGATTATCGAACTCAAGAGCCGCCTGCCTTTCGCGCCTTGCAGGCTGTTTCACGACGGACTGGCGTGGTCAGCCGGCGAGAATTGGCGGGCCGTTGGGCAGAGGCGTTAGGGCGTCCGCTCAATCACATGAACTTCTATATGGCGTTGGCCTTTTGGCGATTGGCCGCGATTATCGAGGGCGCATACGGCCTTCATATTGCGGGCAAGCTCGACTCTGACTATGCCCGTGGTCTCGAATATGACGTGCCCGCCTTGCTGGCTGAGGCGCGCGCGGCGGCAGCGGGGGACTGGTAGGCGCCATGCTCAGTACGATGATGAATACGCCTCTGGGCGTGAGTACATTGCACCGGTTCGGCGCTCGGCACTTCGCCACCAGCCGGGTAGGAGATTACGATGGTGAGCAAATCCGTTGGCGTAGCTATGCGGAGATCGATGCAGATAGCGCACGTCTAGCGCAGGCGCTGACAAATCTTGGCATTGAGGTGGGAGACCGCGTTGGCACCTTCATGTGGAACAGTACTGAGCACCTTGAGGCTTATTTGGCGGTGCCGTCGATGGGGTGTGTTCTCCACACGTTGAATTGTCGACTTTCCGCTGAGCATGTTGCTTACATCATCAATCACGCCAATGACCGGTTTGTGATCTTAGACGCTCGTTTGATCGACAGCTTTTTGTCCGTGCTGCCGCTCATTCCGAATGTAGAGTATTTAATTGTTGTGGGAGGAGGTGAGGAAGACTTGGCCTCTCTCGAAGACAAGCGAGCCCTGTCTTATGAGCGTTTGCTCCACGATGCTTCTGGCGAGTTTGGCTGGCCGGAACCGAACGAGAACGCTGCCGCTGGGATCTGCTACACAAGCGGCACCACCGGAAATCCCAAGGGTGTGGCATATAGCCAGAGAACAACTTATCTGCACGCGCTAGCGTCTCGGTCCGTTGATAGTTTTGCGGTTCACGAGCGAGACGTGATTCTGATGCTGCCATCGATGTTTCATGCTAATGCGTGGGGTTTTCCTTATAGCGGCTGGATGTCTGGCGCCGATATGGTCATGCCGGGTCCGCATCTGCAGGGACAGTATCTGCGCGCGATGATTGAATCGGCGAGGCCGACGCTGACGGCAATGGTGCCGACCATTTTGGGCGACCTCTTGCTGGCTGATGAAGCGTCACCTCTGGACCTTTCGTGTTTTCGGGCCATTGTATCGGGAGGGTCTGCCGTTCCTTCCTCTATGATAGAGGCCGTGAGAGAGCGGTGGGATGTGCCAGTGATTCAAGGCTGGGGCATGACTGAAACCAGTCCGATGTGCGTGCTGTCGCATCCGCCCAAGGATCTCAGTGGTGAGACAGAGACCTATTGGCGTCTGAAAAGTGGCAGGCCCGTACCGGGTATTGAGGTGCGCGTCGTAGACGATGAGGGTCAGTGTCTGCCACAAGATGGTGAGTCTGTGGGAGAGCTCCAGCTAAGGGGAGCTTGGGTCACTGGTGCCTATTTAAATGAGAGCAGCGATGCCTTTACCGAGGATGGCTGGTTGCGAACTGGGGACGTCGGTATTGTCGACGAGCGGGGCTATGTTCAGCTCACGGATCGCACAAAGGACGTTATCAAGTCAGGCGGTGAATGGATCTCTTCAGTGGATCTTGAGGACGTGCTTCTCAAGCACGACAGTGTGGCGGAGGTGGCAGTGATTGCAGTCGATGATGCGCGTTGGCAGGAGCGTCCGCTCGCGATAGTGCGCAGTAAAAATCAGGTCGACCGCGTCGGCTTGCCTTTGAAACTGCGCACTTTTCTGTCGACCAGAGTGGCTAAGTTTTGGGTGCCTGAGTACTGGGCTTTTGTGGAAGACATTCCCAAGACCAGCGTTGGGAAGATTGATAAAAAGCTGCTCCGCGAGCAGTTGGCTGGGGGACAGCTTGCCATGCAAAAACATTTGGAGTTGGGAGAGAGACATGACTGACGCCGCAGTGCCGGAATCTTCGACAGGGAGCACGCAGGCCGAGCGCACCGCGTTATCAGATCAGAAGATGTTTGAAGTCGCGATCGAGTTGGTCAATGAGAGGGGCACCGCCAAGACTACGCTCAAAGACATTGGCGAGGGCGCGGGTTACAGCCG
>JBELDB010000156.1:0-3609 GCA_042094525.1 Congregibacter sp.
TGCCTTAGTTACAGCCACAGCCACCACCGGATGCACCGGCTCCGCCCGATGAGGCCTCTTTGCTGGTATACACATGCCCCTTCAATTTCTCATTGCGGGGGTTCGGCTCCCACTGCATGCCTTCCTCCGCCAGATACCCCCGCTCAAAGGGAGCGACAGGCTCAGTGGTCGCACATCCTGCCAGCTGCGCCAGCAGCGCGAAGACCAATGTGGTTCTGGACACTGTCATGTCAAGATTCTCTGCACCGGAAGGGTCACTAGTTTAAGTTGATATACGTATACGTGCTCTTGGCTGATATTACAAAAAAGTAAACAAAAACTGGGCCCATTGCGTTGTTCTAGCGTATGAAAACTGATTAACGTGCGGCGAATATTGCCAAGGGAGGTTTCATGACAAGGATAGCGCGTTTTGTAAGGATCGCTTTTTTGATTGCAGTGAGTGGGTTTCTTCATCATCACACTTTCGCGCAGGATGCCGAGAGTTATTACATCAGCGATGTTGACCCGATTGTTCAGTCCAAATGCATCGACTGCCACGTGTCAGGGGGGCAGGCGAGCAGTACGTCTTTAAGGTTCACGAGCTCTGCTTCTGGTAACCATGGTGTTTTTGATTCGTACGTCATGAGCCCCGCTCGCGCCGACAGGGTTCTGACCAAAATTACCGGTGGTTCCGGACACGGCGGCGGTGCGCAAGTCGCAGCCGGCTCCAGCGATTATCAGAAATTTGAACAGTATATGGAGTATCTAACTACTTCCGGAGGCGACTTGGCGGCCCCAGAGCCCCCCACTGACGTTTCTGCCCAAGCCGGTGACCAAAGCGCCACGTTGACTTTCTCTCCACCCGCGGACGACGGCGGTGCGGAGATTACACGATACACAGCGACAAGCAGCCCTCAGGGAATCAGCGCTACCTGTTCGGCGTCACCGTGCTTGGTGGAGGGCCTAACCAATGGGACGGCTTATGTCTTTACGGTCACTGCGACCAATGAGGTGGGAGAAAGTGCACCATCGGAGTCAAGTAATAGTGTGACACCCGAAGCACCTCTAACGAGGAGGGTTTTCATTGGCGAGCCAATCTCGAGGGAAACGCACTCTGGCGTCGGCCAAGTGCGCGGGTGGGCGGTTGCTTCAGATGGCGTCATAAAAGTGGAAATCTATGTGAATGGTGTTTATGCACAGGACGCTCCGTATGGGGGGCTGAGGGGAGACGTTGCGAGCGCGTTCCCAGACGTTCCGGGCTCAGACGAGTCCGGCTTTGCGCTGACTTTTAACTACAGCGAGTTAGGTCAAGGGACGCATACGGTTCAGGCCATCGCTTACACAACAGAAGGAGCGACCAAGCAAACTACGGTCACATTCGAAGTGGTTGGCTTCCCGAATGCCTTTATCACCTCGAATGAAGCGGTGAACCTAGACAACGCCAGTTGTGGGGTAAACGGCGATGAGATCTCGGTTGTTGATGCGCTGGTTGAGCAATCTCCTTATGACTTGCTACTCAAATGGCGAAGGGCCGAGCAAGGCTTCGAGATAGTGGAGATCCGATAAATCCCAATGCTCTAAATACAGAGGGCGATGCGCGGCCGAGCGGCAGGCGTCCTATATGGGCTTCCCGCCAGGGATATGCCGGCTATGAACTGATGCTTTACTGAGCGACTCGGGTTCTGAGCGAGTAGCTACACGGGTTTGACAGTAATATGTAGAGTGTAAAACCGGTTGAAAAGATCGTAGACTCGTCCCATTTCGTCAAGAATGCGGAAGCGGAAGGAGCTGGTTCGGTGCAGAGGCCGGTGACAAAAGTTAAGGTTGCACACAGGGCAACGTACCTTCTTGTGATGTGCTGCCTGTGTATTGCTTCTGCAGCTGCGGGCTGGCCTTATCAGGCTTCGGAAAGTGCTCGTAAACAACTGGCGCTCTTGGCCAGCGCCAGTGTGGACGCATTTGACTTTTACAGAGACAACGTTGATTCGGGAATTCAGTCCAACTGCCTAGCATGCCATCGGGCGGGAGGCTCTGCGCCTGAGGGGGGTGCTCGCCTCGTTCTCAGCAGTGAGGCTCGAGAGAATCATGACGCTTTTGTCTCGCTCCTTGATACTGCTGGCACCGGCCACGAGTACATCTTGTCAAAAATCACTGGTGGCAATGCTCACGGCGGCGGCGCGGTAGTGGCTCAGGGCTCAATCCTTTATGCCTTACTCGAAGACTATCTGGCGCTATTGCAGGGCGATGGCGGTGATAGCTCGGTAGACAAAGATTTTTGGCGCGGCACGGAAGCTGAGAACGGGGAAGTGACCCTAAGACGAGCAGCGCTGTTGTTCTCCGGTGAGGTGGCGAGCCGGGGCGCCATCAAAATGGCCAAAGAGTCAGATCAAACGCTACGCGCTAGTGTGCTCGCTACCATGCAGGGAGAGGGCTTTCGGCAGTTTTTAATTCAGGGGGCTAACGATCAACTTCTGATATCGGGACTAGCGAACGGCATTGATTTCAATATTTCCACCTATGACCGCTACCCCATGCTGGCGGAGCTCATGCGTGACTTGCCCGATGAGCGTCCAGAAGAGTTTGAGGATTACCACGACCGACCCTACTTTACCCGAGGGGACGCACAGTGGATGTTTACCCAAGCGGTCGGGCGAGAGCCGCTCGAGTTAATCGCGCACATCGTGATGGCCGACCGCCCCTATACCGAAGTGTTGACCGCTGACTACACAATGGTTAATGCGTTTAGTGATCTTGCGTACCGCTCTGAGACCGGTTTCAGTCACGAATTTGCAGATGAGGATGGGTTCTATGATCGCAGGCCGTTCGGTATTTTCAGGCCTGGCTACAACGATGGCCATATTCCGCACGACGAACAATATGAAAACAACGAGGAAGAGGGCACATTCTCATTCAGCGATTATCAGCAATGGCCGCACGCGGGCGTGATGAGCACACAGGCCTGGTTGGCTCGTTACCCATCGACTGATACTAATCGCAACCGCGCGCGCGCGCGTTGGACTTACTTCCATTTTCTCGGGGTAGACATTGAAAAATCCGCGCCGAGGTCTACCGATCCGGATGCGCTCGCTGATACCGACAATCCGACTATGAAAAACCCTGCGTGCACGGTCTGCCATGAAAGGCTCGACCCGGTCGCTGGCGCCTACCAGAGCTTTGGTGACATAGGGCATTATCTGGACCAGTTCGGCGGCATGGATTCATTGTCTGATGCTTACAAATGCCCCGAATGCTACGGCGGCGAGCTTGGCTCTACCGAATATCAAGAGGGAGATACTTGGTATAGAGACATGCGAACCCCGGGTTTCGAAGGCGATCCAGCGGTGACGGTGTCTGAGGACAGTTTGCAGTGGTTAGCCCATGAAATCGTAAGTGACCCGCGCTTCGCTGCTGCCACGGTGCGGTTCTGGTGGCCGGCAGTATTTGGTGCGGAGCCGTTGTCGCCGCCAACAGATGCGACGGCTGACGACGCGGATCAACACATACGGGCGTTCAACGCGCAGGAATCACTCATTGCGGAGTTGGCTGCCGAATTTCAGGCGTCTGACTTCGACCTTAAGTCTCTGCTCGCTGATATGGTCATGTCCCCGTGGTACCGCCATTCATACCTGT
>JBELDB010000157.1:0-3607 GCA_042094525.1 Congregibacter sp.
ACACCAGCGGAAAGTGACCAAAGACTGTGGCGCCGGTGGTCATGAGCACAGGCCTTAGCCGGTAAATTGAGCCAGCCTTGATGGCCTCCAATTTGTTCATCCCTTGCGCTTGGGCTTGGTTGGCGAACTCCACAATCAGGATGGCGTTTTTGGAGATGAGCCCCACCAGCGTGATAAGTCCTACCTGCGAGTAGATGTTAATCGTGGTGAAGCCGGTAAAGGTGATTATCATGGCAGCGAAGAGAGCAAGCGGCGCCGAACCGAGCAAAATAATCAGAGGGTCACGGAAACTATCGAACTGCAACGCCAGTACCAGGAACACCATGATCAAGGAGAGTCCCAGCACGTTGACCATGGTGTTTCCTTCGCGCCGGATCTCTCGTGATTCGCCGGTGTAATCCAGCACGTACCCAGGTGGCAGTAGCTCGTCGGCGAGCGCCTCCACATAGGTCAGCGCCTGCTCTTTCGTATAGCCGGGAATCACACCACCGAAGAGCTTGAAGCTGCTCTTCTGTTGAAAGCGGGTGAGTGCTCGGGGCTCGGTATTACGCTGCAGAGTGGCAAAGGCGCCAAAAGGTACTTGCTCCCCGGAAGGCAACGTTACCGGCGTATCCAGCAGTGCTTCGGGCGAGAACTTGAACACCTGCTGCAGCTGTGGAATCACACGGTAAGCGCGACCCCGTTCGTCATATCGAGTGACGTAGCCCTCTGAGACAAAGAGGTCCATTTGAGAGGTCAGATCACCCAACGTCATACCGAGGTCTGCCATGCGGTCTTTATCCAGCTGATACTCCACCGCCAGCAGATCCATCTTGAGGCCGCTCTCAAAGAAGTAAAACAGCCCCGAACTCATTGCCCGGCCGGCCATGGTGTTGGCAACTTGCCGCATGTTGTCGAGCGAGTCGCTGGATGTGACGACCACCTCTAGGTCGTACTGACCTGCAGTAGGGAGCGAAGGCTGCGCAGACGGGAACGCGGTGACTGTTGGCACGCCTTTCAATCGCTGACTAATGGCAGGTAACAGGTCATGGGTCGTCACATCCCGCTCGTCGGGCGAGACAAACTCCTGGCCGCCAAATCCGAAGCCGGGATTAATGCTTTGCCAAATGTAGGTGGCAGTGGGTTCCGAGAGCATTACGTCGACAGCATCGACAAAGCCTCCTACGGTTTCTTCCATGGACGCTTCTGGTGCCGCCTCGACAATCATCGCGATGCTACTGGTATCTTCGACCGGCGAGAGCTCTTTTAACGAGAACAGGTAGAGCGGGACCACTAGCAGCGACAAAAAGAGCCCTCCTGTGACCAGCTGCCATCGCCACCGCAGCGAGAAATCCACCACGTCGCCATATTTTTTTGCGATCCGTTCGAAGCGATCGTTAACCCAGCGCGTCATGCGAGTCTCGTGGCCTTTGTCAGGGCATACCCACGCACTCATGATCGGTGAGAGTGTGATCGCGACAAAGCCCGATATGACGACTGCAATGGCCAGTGTGAAGGCGAATTCCCTGAACAGCACCCCGGAAAGACCAGAGAGAAATCCGATGGGCGCATACACCACCGCCAGCGTCATGGTCATAGCAATGATCGGGGAGAGCAGGCGGCGGGAGGAGGCAAGTGCGGCCTCTTTTCGAGTCATGCCCTCGCGCAGGTTCCGGGCGACGTTCTCTACCACGACAATCGCATCATCCACCACCAGGCCGACTGATAGCACAATCGCCAGAATGGTCAGCAGGTTCATGGTGAAGCCGATCATGGATATCGCCGCCGTCGCGCCTAGGATGGAGATGGGAATGGTCAACAGCGGTACGAGGGCGCTGCGTGCAGAGCCCATCAGCGCAAGAACCACCAGCCCCACCAGCAAGATGGTTTCTCCCAGCGTGCTGAAAATCTCTGCAACGGCTTCTCGCATATAGCGGGAGTTATCAAAAGGAATAAATAGGTCGAGGTCTGCCGGCAGTGACTCATTAATCTCTTCTACCGCTGTATAGAGGGAGTCACCCACCACGATTTCGCTGGTGCCAGGCTCGGGATATATCCCGACAAATACCACCTGATCCTGGTTGTAGCGGTCGACATTGTTGAGCTCTGTGGTGCCAATTTCGATTTGCGCGACGTCGCCTAAACGGATGTCTGCGTCGCCCTCTTTCTGTATCAGCATGTTCGCGAAGTCGGAGGGCGTTTTGGCTTCACTGTTGGTTTTTAGGTTGACCCTCTGGGAGGTGCTCTCGGTGCGCCCAAAAGTGCCGATGACGTTATTGCGCCGCAGGGTGTCTGTGACTTCCGCGGTACTGACATCGAGTGCTGCCATTTTCCAGGGGTTGAGCCAGATGCGCATGGACTGTTGCAGGCCGTAGTTCTCTACTCGCTCAACATCGGGTATCGCAGCGAGTCTGGGTAGGATATCCCGCTGGATCAGGTCGCTGACACCGGCATAGGTCCGCTCTGGCGGAATACGCAATGCGAGATAAAAGCTGGCATAGGGGGTGTCGGCACGACTGATTTGTATCGATGGATCCTCGGTGCCCTCTGGCAATTCAAAGCGGATCTGGCTCAGCCGCGTTGACAGCGTGGAAATGACTTCGGTCGTATCCTGATTCAGTTGCAGCCACAGGGTGACAGTGCTGGTGCCTGCGGTGGTGACGGATTCAACGTAATCGAGCCCCGGCACACTGCTGGCGGCCCGTTCAATAGGTTCTGTCACGAAGCCTTGCACGGTCTCGGCGCTGGCGCCCGGGTACGCCGTGACGATCGCGACGGAGGAGCTTTCTATGACCGGGAAGGAAATTACCGGGAGATCCACCGCCGACCGAATCCCTATGAGCAATAGGCTCAGACAGACCACGAGAGCCACGACGGGTCTGTTAATAAAGAGGTCAGTCCACCGTGGCGATGAGGCGGGAGGCATCATTGTTCGGTGCTTACAGCCTGAACTGAGACAAATAGGTTGTCTTCCAGCTTGAATGCGCCTTTGTTGGCAACGAGTTCTCCGGGGACCATTTCTCCGCTGACGAATAGCTTGTCGCGATTCTCGCCGCGGACTTCTACGCGCCGCATGCTAGCGCGGTGGGGAAGGAAAGCATCTGCCTCGGCTTCTTCAACGACAAATATGTGCGGGCCTTTGGGGTCCCAGCGCACGCTCCGCTTCGGCACCGACATCAGATTCTCCATTGGCCCGGTATCGACCGCTACCTGTACGAGCGATCCGTGTTTGAGCGAGGGTGCCTCGAGTTCAGCGCGGACGTCGTAGGTGCGCGTCCCCTGAGCAAACGCTGCGGACACGGCTATGACTTTAGCCGGGCCCGCAAATATCTGGTTGACATCACGGATCTCAACCGTATCCCCAACCACGAGGCTGGCGAGCCCCTGCGGTACCTTAAAATCAATCCAACGGGTGGGCTCGAGCCCAGTGAGGGTGGTCAGCACTTCGCCGAAGCGCATCAAGTCGCCGACACGCTGTGAGTAGATCCCCATCGTGCCGGCAAAGGGTGCGCGCACTGTCATGCGACTTAGTCGTGCATCGAGTACCGCAATCTGCGCGCTCACCGACAGTTTACGGGCCTTGAGGATGTCCAGCTGGTCCTGCGACACCAGTGAATCTGCCTCCAGC
>JBELDB010000158.1:0-3445 GCA_042094525.1 Congregibacter sp.
CCACACCGGGCGGGAACGTACACCGGAATACTCGCATCTCGGCATCCTCTCGCAGAACGTCGCAGACCGACATGCCACGCCAACCTGCCTCAACCGGATCGGGTAACTCTTCAGCCGCTCCGAGCATAGGTACTGAGAGCATGGCTATTGATAACGGCATTACCGGCAGCCATCGTAAATACCTGAGCGCGTTCAACCTCCAGCGGCATACAACAGTCATCTTGGTGAATAAGTGCAGCTGGCCTGCATCCACCTTAGGTTAATACCAATGCGTTCGGCAGAAGGGTCGGCCCAAGCGTATGAGACAGCGCGATCTTCACCGGGCCGATAGGCATACAACACCAGAGATGGTCGGTTGGGGTCATAGGGCCAGCGCACATTGCGCATCTTGATGCCCACCTGTTGAGGATTCTCCTCATCGGTACTCAACCATACTCTGCCACCCTGATCATAAATCTCCAGACCGCGACGGAATGTCCATTCACCATCGCGCTGCATCCCGGTCATCCAGCACTCAAAGCGTCGTGCTTTCACGTTTTTATGCGGCACACCCGTGGGGTGCCCAAACACCTTATTGCCTGCCTCATCTTCAGCACGATCACTGATCCAGAGCTCATCTTCTGTCAGCAACAGGTCATCATTGAAGAGTATGCGTTGGCCGCTCTCGGTCGATACATAGGAGCAGGCATCAGGCTCCATGTACCCCACGAAATGATTCGCTTGCCGCCGCCAATACACATCACACCCGGGTAGTACGCGAGTCTGCTCTGGCAGCAGGCCCGAAAGCTTGGTGTTATCAAGGTGAGCATCGACCAATGACGCCGCATCATTCGGGATGTGAATGGTCAGGCGGACCGCGCCCTCTTCGTAATCTGGCCGAAAGGAATAAATGCGTTGCCGGTATATCTGAGCCGGGTCGTCGTTAAGGTGCTGCTGCACGTAAAAGACATGATCTCCGAAAGCCGGCAGCTCAACCGGTTCAAACACATGATGAATACGCTCATGGCGCAGCGCCTCATCAATCCCCTGCTGTTCCTCGAAGTACACCTGTTCCTGGTTGTCATAAACACCTGGGAACCACTCCATCATGATCCGGAAATCCTTATCAAGAATCGCAGCTTCATCACCGTGTGCGCTTGCGGCAATCAGATAAAGCAGGAGTGACAATACTCGGGTCATGATTTTGCTCCCCTAGGCTGAGCGCCCAAAAATGTCGTTGTTATTCTCGGTGAGCCCAGAGAATGGCATCGGAGGCTCCCAGTCGCCAGTGTACACGGCGTTGCCTTTGGTTGAATTTGAACCTAGGTTAGAGGGGGGCTGGTAACGAATACAGACTGACTCGGATGGTGATAAACCCCTGCGCACTTAAGCAGCCATCTTTGAGCTAACGGAGCACTGCTATGAAACCGCTGGAAGGCATCACAATACTGGAATTCTCGACCATGATTACGGCAGCGCTGGCGAGCATGATGCTTGCCGAACAAGGCGCCAAGGTGATCAAGGTGGAACCCAGCGACCAAGGTGATCCCATGCGCTACATCGGTGCGCGTAAAGGCGATATCTCCTCACTGTTCGCCGGATGCAACCGTGGCAAGGAGTCCATCAAAATCGACCTGAAAAGTGCAGCGGGTCAGGCAGTCATTCGCGACATGGTGTCTGAGGTTGATGTGGTGATTCATAACTTCAGGCCGGGAAAAATGGACTCACTGAATCTGGGGTGCGATGCGCTACGGGCGATCAATCCAAAGTTGGTCTACATGGCAATCTCGGGTTTCGGCACGGAAGGCCCGCTGCGCCATGCGCCCGCCTATGACCCCATTATTCAGGCCCATACGGGCATGGCTGCAACCCAGGGATCCGACGAGTCCCCAGCCTTTATACGATCTCTTCTCTGCGACAAAATTACGGCCTACACCGCCTGCCAGGCAGTCACTAGCGCCCTGTTCGCCAGAGAGCGCACTGGCGAAGGGCAGCTGATTGAGCTGTCCATGCTGGATGCGGGGCTGTTTTTCATGTTTCCCGATGGCTTCCAAAACCACGCGCTACTCGATGAGGACGTTATTCCAAGCGGAATGCTCATCGATATCCTGTACGACCTGACACTAACCCAAGACGGCGGTATTACCGTCGCCGCTGCCAATCAGGAAATGCAGGGGCGCATGCTCAACGCCATCGGACTTCTGCACCTCCTGCAAGACGAGCGCTTTGACTCCATGAAAAAGTTAGTGGAGAACCTGCATGTCTTCAGATCATTGATCGCTGAAAAGTGCCTTGAGTACACAAGTGACGAACTGCTCGCCCTTTTGCGTGAGGTCGAGGTGCCCTGTGCCAAATGCCTCACGCGCGATGAAGTACTCGCTCAGGAGCAGTTACTTGCCAACGACAGTATTGCCGAGGTCGACCACCCGCTTCTGGGAACCATGAGGATTGTAAAATCCCCGCCGCGCTTCGGCGGCGAGCGGCTGGAGCCATCCCGCCCGACACCCGCTCATGGGGAACACACGGACTCTGTCTTGAGTGAGTTTGGTATCGATCTGGAGCGCATCGATGCGCTGCGCTCGGAAGGCGTGCTGGGCTGAGGAGTGAGCTGCTCGGCTCACAACTCGAATACTGACAGGATCATCTCTGTATACGCCTCTGGCCCGGACACAGAGTAAGGGCCACGGTAGCCATACCAACCCACCGCCCCTGTCGCGTCAATCGCGGCTGCCAAAGTAAAAAACCCCGACTGTTCCCAGGCTGTCAGCCACCCCAGCGTTAACACAGTGGTCGCCACACCCTGCGCGACACTCTCTGCGAGCGCTACACGCTGTCCGTCTGTGACCATAAAGATAACCACCTGATTCTCTGCGAGGTCGAGCGCAGCCAGCTCTTTAGCGTTCAGCTCGTAGGCCTCGGCGTCGACGTCAATAGCCCGCGCAATGCGCCTCAAGGTGGCGATGTAAGCTTCTCTGGCAGCGCCGGGAAGGGCAGGATCACTGTAAATATCGTGAATGTCCGCGGCGCTTTCCCGTGAGTCTGGTCGAACCTGAGCGCCGGCAGTTGAAAGCGCCACCTGAACAGAATTAAAGCCTTTGGAGCGGAGCAAATCCCTCACCTCAGCTAACGCAGACTCGTCTTCAGCAGAGCAAAGCTTGGCATTGTATTCCTGATCCAGTCTGGCATCAGAGGTGTTATCCAGAACGGAGCAATCCTGTACCAAAATAATGTCGAAAGCCGACGCACCGCCATAGGCCTCCACCGTTTGGTCAAAAGACTGTGCCGAGACATTAGTGGCAAGAAAGAGCCCACCTGCCATCGCACACACATATCGCTGCATCACTACGAACATTCCTCATACCTCCTGCGCGTGGCTAACTCCACCACTAACCTTTCAAGACCATTCTGCTACCGCGCGGTAAATCCACCATCAATTCAAATCTTTGAGTCGCATTAAGACCTCACC
>JBELDB010000159.1:0-3435 GCA_042094525.1 Congregibacter sp.
CGAAAATCAAAATTCAAGGTGTGGGTTTGCAGTGACAACTTGTCGCGCAGGCTTTGACGTTTCGAGACCATGGTCATCTCGATGCCTTCATTGGGCTGCAAACGAATGATGAGCCGGTTGGGCTCCGCCGACTCTCCTTCTCCAAAAATATGATGTGGCAATGCCTTGTACTGAATAATAATCTCGGTGACTTTGTCGGGCATGCGTTTGCCCGTCCTCAGATAAAAGGGCACCCCCGACCATCGCCAGTTATCGACATAGGCTTTGACCGCAACAAAAGTCTCAGTGTCACTGCCTTGGGTCTCACACCCCTCTTCCTCGGAGTATCCCGGCACGGGCTGACTGTCGATGACGCCCTGACTGTATTGCCCCCGAACCACATGGTCCTTCACGCTCGAGGCATCAATCGGCCGCAGTGCTTTGACAATCTTGACCTTCTCGTCGCGGATACTCTCTGCCTCAAGAGAATTCGGCGGCTCCATCGCCACCAGACACAAGAGCTGCATGAGATGGTTCTGCACCATGTCACGCAATTGACCCACGCCATCGTAATAAGCCCAACGACCCTCGATCCCCACCTTTTCCGCAACCGTGATTTGAATGTGGTCGATGCAACTTTGATCCCACTGAGAGTTGATAAACCGGTTAGCAAATCGCAGCACCAAGAGGTTCTGGACCGTCTCTTTGCCAAGGTAGTGATCGATGCGGTAGATATCTTGCTCTTCGAAAAATCGGGCGAGTGTTTCATTGACCTCACGCGAGGTATCGAGGCTCTCGCCAATGGGTTTTTCAAGCACGATGCGGCATGGGCCCGACAGACATCCATCTACACTTAACTGTTCGCAGATGGTGGCAAACAGTGAAGGCGGTGTAGCGAGATAAAAAAGGCTGGTGCGCGACTCGCTCAGCGATGTCTGCAGGCCTTTGAATGCTGCCGACGTCGAAAAATCAGCCGATACGTAAGTCAATCTCTGGACGAAGTTCTGCCACGCCGTGTCACTGATACTCTGACGCTTTGCACTGCCCATTCGAGTCAGAAGCTCTTCATGAAACCCTTCTGTGGTCTGTTCCTGGCGGGCCACCGCTATGATGCGCAGATCATCGGACAATAATCCGGCCGCATCGAGCTGAAACAAGGCTGGGAATAGTTTCCGCGCCGACAGATCGCCCGTCGCGCCAAAAATAATCAAATCCACACCGCTCACCCCGGCTCTCCTTTACTAATCCGAGTAACTCTGGCGACGCTGTCAGCCGCTAACTGAGACAGGCTCTCCCACTGTTGGTCCATGATTAGCTCCCGCGGCGTCAGCCACGACCCGCCCACGGCACAGACATTATTAAGCTGGAGGTAGGTCCCAACGTTGTCCGGTGTCAAACCGCCGGTGGGCATAAAATTGATTTCCGGAAAAGGTCCCGAGAGTGCCCGCAATGCGGGCGCGCCCCCAACCGCTTCGGCGGGGAAAAATTTCAACGTGGAGTATCCATACTCCGTCGCCTTTAGCACTTCCGATCCGGTCACCGCTCCTGGAAGAAATGGAATACCGTGCTCATCCGCTGCGCCAAACAGCTGATCCGTCGCACCGGGGGAAACGATAAAATCAGCACCCGCCCGCACCGCCGCATCATAGGCCTCACGAGAAGATACCGTGCCTGCACCGATAACCGCATCGGGCATGGCCGACTTCATAGCATTAATCGCCTCGCAGGCGACCGGCGTGCGCAATGTAATTTCCAGTGCAGAAATCCCACCCCGCAGCAGCGCCTCTGCCACCGGAACGGCATCGTTCAGTGTGTCGATCACGACTACTGGGATTAAGGGACAAGCGAGTTGAGAGAGCGCGGCTCTAGCGTCCATCGCCACTGTCCTCCAGACAAATCATCGCGGCGCCCAGTAAGCCTGGGTCTGGATGGGTCACCACAAATGTGGCGATCTCGCCGTTGAAATCCGCAAACCGGCCCTTGGCGAGGAAGCGCGCCCGAAAGTCACTCTTTCTCAGCAAATCGATGTAACGTGGAGAGATACCTCCAGCGAGGTAAATGCCACCCCGAGCACCTAGGGTAAGCGCCAAATTACCTGCGGCGGAGCCCAGAACTGAGAAAAATGTGTTCATTGTCTCCGACGCGAGACTGTCATCACCCTGCTGCGCAGCGGCACCAACCGCCTCCGGCGTGAGGTGAGTAACAGGCAGATCACGAATTTCTGACAACGCTCTGTAAATATTCATGATGCCGGCCCCGCAAAGCAGGCGCTCAATCGAGACACGGCCAAATTGTGCGCGCAGGCGACTGAGAATCTTCGCTTCAATATCAGTGATCGGCGCAAAATCAACATGGCCACCCTCACCCGCCAAAACAATGGGGGCCCCGGCCCGATCAAACACAACTGAGGCGACCCCGGTTCCCGTTCCGGGCCCGATGGCAACCATGGGTTTTTGGGGCCGCGCCTGGCCGCCCCCAATCGCCTCCAAATGATCAGCTGTGAGCGCGGGAAGTGCCCGAGCCACTGCGGCAAAATCATTGATGATGCTGATGTGCTCACAACCCAGACGAGTGGCCACAGTGTCGGCGGTAAAGCGCCACGCATTATTGGTAAAACTGATTTCTCGCTGCTCAGGGATCGCTGCCACTGCTAAACATGCTCGTTCGAGCACTGCGTTCTGACTTTGAAGCGCAAGCCAATCCGCCTCTAGCTGATTCAGCACTCCGTCAAAGGACGGAAAGTCCTCGACCGCATAATTGGCAATCGGTTGCGGCAACGGGTTGTCAGGTTCGACAAAAGCAAATCGAGCATTGGTGCCGCCAATATCTGCCAACAGATAAAGTGGACGCCGGTTTGGGTGCTGACTAGCTGGCACAGTGTTCGTAGGCGACATTGCGGGGGAATTCTGCCTGAGGAAGGTCGTCCATCACCAGCGGTTCAAATAATGTACAGCCACCAGACTCCGCATCGGTCACGACCTTGCGACTGAATTTAAACAAGCCGCGGCCCACCGTATTTTTGGCTGTGGGAGTATCAGGATGCGGTCTGTCGCCCAATGTTTGGTCGTCAAGGCTGACAACAAGTTCACCACTCGCCACGTCGAGGGAGATGACATCGCCATCTTGAATACGGCCAATGGGGCCGCCTTTCGCCGCTTCCGGCGTCACATGAATCGCGGCAGGCACTTTGCCCGATGCGCCACTCAATCGGCCATCTGTTACCAGCGCTACCGCGTGGCCGCGATCCTGCAGGACCCCGAGGATCGGCATCAATTGATGCAGCTCGGGCATCCCGTTAGCCGCAGGACCCTGAAAACGGGCGACGATGACGCAATCCCGATCCAGCTCACCCCGCTCAAACAGCGCCTTCAGCTCCTCCTGATCGGAGATCACTACCGCCGGCGCAGTCATGCTCTGTCGTTCGGGCGCCACCGCGGATGTCTTGATGAGACTCCG
>JBELDB010000160.1:0-3411 GCA_042094525.1 Congregibacter sp.
CACGGGTGGTGCCGAGAGAGATGGGTATCGAGAGTCCGGACGACGCACGAGAAGAACATGTTGTGCAGGCTGTCATGCCCAAGGGGTCGGTGGTGATTTATCTGGGATCGACCCTTCACGGCGGTGGAGCGAACCTCAGTAACGCCCCCCGGAAAGCAGTGGTCAACACCTATTGTCTGGGTTGGTTGCGACAGGAAGAAAATCAGTACCTGACGCTGACCAGAGAGGAGGTTGCCGCTCAATCGGATGAGATGCGACGCATGCTGGGCTTTCAGGCCCACGGGCCTTACTTGGGGGTATGGCCTGAGGACCCTGACGGGCTCTGGTTCGAGACTTGAGCCAGACTACTCCCTTTTTAAGGGGGCTTAACTCACGCTGATGATCATCTGGGCGCTCACCCAGCCGAGTGACGATCTCGAGTTAACAGCGGATACAGCAGCGGGCCGGACAAGAGCGCCACCAAGCCGGCGATACCGTACCAACCAATCCCTAAACCCAGCAGATTAAAACGGTCGTGACCCCACAGCATCACACTGTGATCAGTGATGGTAATGCTCATCATGAAGGCAATCAGACACAGCGGCGGAACAATGAGTATGCCCAGCGCATAGGACCCCCCCGGTATTTTGAAGGGCCGCACCAGGCCGGGTTCTCTCACCCGTAGTCGCAGTGCCGCGATAAAAATCAGGGCATAAGAAGCCACCATCAGCAGGACATCGATGATGACCAAGCTTTGAAAAGGACCGATGACCAGCAAGGCGTTGACGCCCGCAATTAGCAGGAGCGCCACCACAGGTGTACCAAAACGTCCGTTGATTGAGGCAAGGGGCGCCGGCAGCAAGCCATCCGCCGCCAACTTTTGTAGCGGGCGCGCCCCGGAAGCCATGTAATCCAGATAGAGCGCGAGGTTGCCCAAGACCGCTGACGCAAGCAGCGCGTGCCCCAGCGCCGTGCCACCTAAAGCGCGGCCAATATCAACGAAAGACACAGTGCCCTCTCCGCCATCGACAGAGAACAGGTCCCAGTGTCCAAAGGCGGCCAAGCTGGCTATGGTGGGCAGCACGTACATCAGTGCCACAAAGGGGAGGGCCAGCATCAGGGCTTTGGGGATGATGCGCTGGGGCTCTTCGATTTCTCCTGCCAGCGTCGACATGGACTCGTAGCCCGAGTAGAACCACATGCCGATACTGAGCCCGACGATAAGCGCCCCGTCTGTGCCAAGCAGATCAGAGTCAGGCGGTGTCATCGGCGTGAACGGGTTGAACTGCCAGTTGGCGAGTCCGATGAATGCCAGCACCAAAATTGGTGAAATGATCAGAATCGCAAACAGACTTGAGCCGATGGCCACCACCTTGATGCCGAGCACGTTGATCACGGTGCACAGGGCGATGATAGACCAGCAGATCGCGTAATAGACCTCATCACTAAAGCCGATTTGATTTTGCAGATAGGTCGCACTGAGTACGATGTACAGGGACGTGTCGACAAGCAGGGCAAGCGACCACCACCACCCCGCCTGAAACCCCCAGAATCTGCCCAGCCCACGACGTGTCCATACGTAGAACCCGCCGTTGTCGGGTAATGCTGAACCCAATTCGCTGGCAATGAGCGCCATGGGCATAGCCCAAATGATGGGCAGTGCCAGTAGCAGCAGTAAAGTCAGGCCGGGCCCTGAGGAGGCAACCATCTCCTCGATACCGAACGAACCGCCCGATACGAAGATATAGATCATGAAGAACGCGCTGAAGAGCGGTACCCGAGTGCGCTTCATGCTTGCCTCGGGTCTCAGTGGAGGCTAGCTTCTAGGGAGTGGAGATACCAGTGCACAAACTGCTGCAGCGTGAATTCAAATTCCGGGTGATAAGGGCCGGGCTCGAAGAATCGCGAATTCACCCCTGCGGCATTGCGCGTGATGATGTATTCGTCTTCCAGCGTGGTGTGGTGCCAGAGCCAAGTTACCTTATCCAGATCGTAATCCGTGCCTTCTTCGGCATCTGCCCTAACAAACCACACTAGTTCCATATCGGTCTGGGTCAGTGATCGAGGAATAAAGCGATACAGCACGCAGTGATCCGGGTAGTTGAGCATGAAGGTCACGGGGCCCATCTGAAAGTCTCCCGCGCCACCGTCGTAATCTTTGAAGTTGCCCATCAGTGGCGCGACGGGCTGTCCATCCTGGCTGCCGGTCACGTACCCCTCGAATAACCCGTAGCGCATGGTGTGCGCGCAGGCGCCAAAACTCGGCGCGTCCAGATAGATCTCGGTGTGGGTTTTTGAAATCCCCGGTATGCCCGTGATCTCGTCGGCGTTCTCCAGCATCTTGGCGACAACGGGCGCTGACTTTTCGTCGAGATCCTTCAAGGTGTGCATTTTGGCGTAGGCGCGGTGTGAGGTGGCGCAGTGATAGCACTCGAGATAATTCTCGATCGCCAGCTTCCAGTTTGCCTCGACCCGGTAAGTCTTGCGATGCGCGACTTTGGCGTGCTCCAGGTCGTAGGCGCCAAGGGGTTCGCGAATATTCTCGAGTGATGCCACCAGATCACCGGCATTGGGATCACAGTTGATAAACACCAGCCCCATATAGGTCACGCACTTCACGGGCTTCAGGCCGTGTGCGGCGGCGTCAAAGTCAGGCATGACGTGGGTCTCGCGGGCGGCCTTGAGCGAGCCGTCCACGTTATAGACCCACCCGTGGTAGGGGCAGACGTAGGTTTTTCGGTTACCGCTCAGCTCTTCACAAACCCGCGCCCCGCGGTGGCGACAGATATTGTGCATGGCCCGGATATCGCCGGTTTCGGTGCGCGCAACAATGATGGAGTCCTCACCGATTTCGACGAGCTGGTAGTCACCGGCTGAGGGAATTTCGCTCGCATGCAGCGCGTAGATCCAGCTCTTGAAAATCAGGTGCTCGAGCTCCTGCTCGTGAACCAAATGTGAGCGATAGAAGTAGGGATCCACGGCGTGATTCGGGCGCAGCTTTTCCGCTTCCAGCTTGTCGCGCATGCGCTGAAAGGAATCATCTACGGAAGTCGCTATGGCGTTCATCGCGTCTCTCAGAAAAATCGATCGATCAATGGGGTGGTGCGGGCGTCTGCCAACGCTTGGGTGACTTGAAAATCGGTGCGTCAATCACCTTGCAGGGCGCCAGCAAGCGGGTCCAGTGGAGTTCCCGCTGATAGTAGATTTCCGCAACCAGTTCGTCTCCTACGGCGCCGTGGGGCATCTCGATCTGTGCATAGGCAATATTGGCCTTTGCCGTTGGGCACCAGGCGGCAGACGTCACCGTACCCACCTGTTTGTCGCCTTTGAGAATGAAGGAGTGCTCCGCAGGTTTGTTGCCCTCGACATCCAGCATGGCAAAGCGATATCGAGAGCCCTTTTCCTGCTCTTTGAGCAGCGCTGAGCGGCCGT
>JBELDB010000161.1:0-3411 GCA_042094525.1 Congregibacter sp.
GGGACGAATAATGAGGTGCCTGCTGGACCGCCTTACGATATTGAAGCGGTCCCTGGTGCCATCATTACCTGTGCCGCGACGGCGACTGCAGATGGATTTGAAGACAACCCTGACCTGACCGCGACCACTACAGGTGACCAAATCAAAACCGTGACCTCTGCGGCCGTGCAGGCCAGCAGTATTACACTGATCCCAGATTCCGGCGGCTTCTCTGTGCGGATTACCAAAGACGGTGCACTGGTGAATCCCAACCGTGTGACTACAACTGTCACGTGCACACAGAATGGCTCGTCCTTGCCGGCCGCCAATGGGCAGGTGGTGACCGGCACAGGGTTGTCGATTGAGACAGAGTCGCAGGCTGAAGTGACGTGCGAGGCGACGTCGACCTACTCCTTTGGCGGGACAACGCAATCAGTGACGGTGAACTTCCCGGAGGGAACGACTGTCACCCCAGAGGAATACACCGCCTCTGGCCTGCCGATCTGGCTGCTTTATATTGCGACGCAACCCGAGACGCCTGCAGAGGGCGGCGGTGACTGATCGCCTCAGCGTTTGGGGTCAAATCCCCGGATCATGTCTTTAAGCAGGTTGTCGACCCGACCGCCAAAGCCCCCCATGCCCTTTAGCATCACCTGAATCTGGATGGCATTCTCTCTGGGGAGATTCGGGTCGCTCAAATCAGGGATGTCACCGACCAGCGTGTCGATGTAACGCATGTAAAGAACCCGCATACGCCAGCAGCAATCGTCGTACTCAACCCCAAACATGTCTTCTACTGCCGTAGCTGCCTCGAGTGAGTATTCGAATGCACCAAAGACCGACCAGTTATCGTTGATTGGATAGTAAGCCGAAATATTGGCCTGTTCTGTCACCGGGCGGTCGATGAGCGATGGCGGTGGCTCCCGCAAGGTATAGCCCACATTGAATAGCGCGCCACTCGGGGTGGTATAGCTGGCCTGGGCGTAGGCGGCATCAAAGGTGTTGTCATTCGTGTCGTAGAGCAGGCTGGCCCGAGCTCGCCAGCGCTGATTGGGCGACCAGGTGGCCTCGGCCGCGATCGGCGATGTGGCCTCGGCGAGGGCGGGGTCCAGCGCGTTCAGGCGCACTTCTCGGTCACGAAAATAAACGATCTGACCGATGCTCGCGCTGAGTACTTCCTCGCCCGTGCTGTTATCGAAAAAGCGCGTGGTCACACCCAGCGATACCTGATTTGCATCGTCAATCCGGTCGTGACCCGAAAAGCGGGTGTCCCTGTACAGCTGGCTGTAGCTGAAAGTGAGCTCGGCGCTGTCGAAATCCGGTTGGCCCGTTGGGTCGTCGTATTCGGAGTAGAGGTAGTAGGCGCGCGGTTCCAAGGTTTGCGTCATCTTGCTACCCAGCATGCTGGTTTGCCGCTCAAACAACAGCCCGCCATCGATACTGCCCATCAGCGAGCCCGAGCTGGGTGAAGTGTCTATGGGGAAGATGTGGTCATCGAGCTCGTAGCTGACTGCACGATACTTGAGCGTGGATCTTAGGAACCCTGATTGCCAGTTTAGCGGTTGGGTTAGCCCTACTTCGTTGTAGAGTCGCTGGCCGGTAACACGGTTGTTGTCGGCATCAAAGAACGAGAGTTGGCTCAGAAAGACAGGTTGGATGCCAAAAGCCGAGTCTTCCCCGATCCAGCGAGCGGATATTTGAGGCAACTTTTTGTAGTCCTCGCGGATATCCTGCGCTAATGACTGGAACTGCTCGAAATCCACCCGGAACTGCCAGTCATCTCCCAGCCAATCAACGCGGCCAAATTGTTGCAGTGCGGTTTGTCGTTGTGCGCTCAGGTTTGCATTATTCAGGTCCCGAATGTACTCGGCGTCGCTGGTGCGGGAAAAATCGATCTGGGTGCGCCAGTGGTCGCCAAATTGGCCGCGGTGCTTGGTGTTGATGAGCCAGCGGGCATCGCCGTCCTCACCGGCTTCGTTTTCATATTTGCTGTCGTGGCTGATGTAACCGCCGTTGGCTTCCCAGTAGCCAACTGACTCGCTGAGCAAGCGGCCTTGAGCTTGATGCAACAACCCACGCTCCTGAATGTAGCGCGGGCTGTAGAGCGCGTCGTAGTTGGGTGCGAGATTGAGATAGATCGGTGCAGTGATATCGACTCCGCCACGGGTATCACTGCCAATATCGGGAAAGAGCAGCCCTGTTTTGCGGCGGGAATCTACTGGGAAGCGAATCCATGGCAGGTACACCACTGGCACGCCAGAGATTTTCAGTTTGGCGCCCCAGGCCTCCCCGTCACCGGAGTCGGGATCGATCCTGAGTGATTCCGCATGGAGCACCCACGTAGGGTCATCGGGTGAGCAGTAGCTCATTCGCCCGTCTTCGATGTCGATCTGCCCATCGGCAGTGCGCGACAGTTTTTCTGCTGCGCCAGACATGTGGCGCGAGTGCATGACGAATTGTGCACCCGTGACCTGCGCCTGCTCTAATGTGCTGTCGTAGTAGATGGTGTCGCCGGTGAGCGCAATGCCCGGCTCTCTAAACAACACGTTGCCACTGGCCAGTGCGGTCTGTTGCTCACGGTCAGCGGTGACACGGTCAGCGCGCATGGTACGCACCCCCTGTTTGACTGAGACATTGCCGGTAAATACCAGTTCTTGCTCGGTAACATCGGTGTTGTCAGCGGTCACCTCAAGATTGGACTCGGCCGTGGGCACATCGCTGACGGTATTCGCCAACGGGTCAGCGAAGCGGCCGTCACACTGGCGACAGAGCAGGTCCTGCTCAGTCACGGGGACCACCTGCATGGGCTGCCAGTCCAGTAGCGGCAGCACGCGTTCCTCCTGCAGCGTGTCAGCGCCGAGCGCAGTGGTGCGGATCAAGGTGCTGAGCCCGACTGCCAAGGTGGCGGCGGTGAAACAGGGATGTCGGAAAAGGGTGCTCAAAATCTGACGAGGTGATGCTGGCGTGCTAGGACAGAGGGCGTCATCTTAAAGCAAAAGTCTGGTAAAGACTTGCACTGATGGCCCTCGTATCCGGCCTGTCTTCTGGCGCTCAGACGCCATGATGGCGGGCTTGCAACCATGTCCGTAGCGCGCCGTTATGACACCGGAAGACGCCCCGGAAACAGTGGTTGTCAGCGTAAATTGGTGCTCCGGTCTTGGGCGCCATTCGCTGGGGTATGCGGTATGGTGGCGGCATGTCACTCGAGTCTGAACAATTGGCATGGGTTGGCGCGGCCCTGGAATGCGAAGCCAGCAAGCTGTCGGTGAGGCTGATCGCCGGGGACGCGAGCCCCCGGCGCTACTATCGCGTGGCGCACTCCGCGCAGGAAGATAGCGCGACCAAAATTTTTGTCACGTCTCCACCCTCAGAAAATAATCAGGCGTTCGTCGGTATTGGTGCGCTCCTGGCCCGACAGGGTGTGCGGGTGCC
>JBELDB010000162.1:0-3360 GCA_042094525.1 Congregibacter sp.
CGTGACCAGCAGCAGCGCGCGATGGCAGTGCTCTCAGAGCACCTGTTTGCGCCGGATGCCTTTGATGTGGACGGTGCGCTGTGGCGGCAGACAGCTCCGCAGCGACGCGGCTTCGATCATTATGTATCGACGGAAGACCCTAAGATCCATCAGGCAGTCCTGACGGGCCAAAAGCGCGTGCTTGATCACCTCATGCACCCGGTGGTGCTGAAGCGTATTGTGGATACCGAGCTGTACGGTAATGAGTACCTGCTTGACGAAATGATGTCCGAGCTGACGTCCGCCATCTTCGATGCCGACGGACAAACCGCTGTCAATGCATTCAGAAGAAATCTTCAGTCAGAGTATGTGGACCGGCTCGGTGCGATGATTGTGGGCGGCAGCAGTGGCGCATTTGACACCTCTGCACAGGCGATCGCGCTCTACGAACTGGAGAAAGTCAGGGCTATGCAAGATCAGCGCGATGACGCTGATACGTTGACGCGCGCTCACGCTCGCTTTTTGAGTGTCAAGATTGAGGGCTTGCTGGCGTCGTTGAAAAACGCCTGAGAAATAGGAGCATCCCGATCCGGGATGCTCCGTGCCTTTCTGATTAGGATTCGGCTGGGGTCAGTACTGCGTCAATAACATGAATGATGCCATTGGTCGCGGTCACATCCGCGGCAATCACTGCGCTGTCATTGATATAGAGCGTGTCGCCCTGAACAGATATCGAGACAGTACTGCCGTTCAACATTTCCACGTCTGAACCATTGAGGCTGGTGGCGGTTGCCGCATCCACGGCCTGATCCGCGATCACGTGGTAAGTCAGGATATCCGTGAGGGTGGGGATGTCGGCCAGCAGACTGTTGATAGTCTCTTCCCCGAGTGCAGCGAAAGCGTCGTCAGTGGGTGCGAATACGGTGAAGACCGCTGTCTCGTCGGCCAGCGTGCTCACCAAGTCTGCCGCTTCCAGTGCCGTCACCAATGTGCTGAACTGCGGATCTGCCAGCGCAATATCGACAATGCTGCCGGATGGTGCAGCTTCTTCTTGAGATGCTGGCAGCAGTACCGCGTCGATCACATGAATAATGCCGTTGGTTGCTGGGATGTCACGAATGATGACTTGTGAGTCATTCACGAACAGCTCTCCGTCGCGAATATCGATAGCCACTCCGGCCTCATTGGCCATTGTGACCAACTCACCATACAGGGCGGTTGCGTCGATAGAGTCTGCCGCGGCACCGGCAATAACGTGATACAGCAGCACATCAGACAGCGCCGCGGGATCCGCCAGCAAGGCCGCGATAGCATCTTCACCCAGTGCCGCAAAAGCGTCGTCTGTTGGTGCAAACACGGTGAAAGTCGACGTCTCGTCAGCGAGGGTGCCGACCAAATCAGCTGCCTGAAGCGCCGCCACCAATGTGGTGAGGTCCGGGCTTGCCAGCGCGATATCGACGATGCTGCCCTCTGGTTCTCCGACACTGATCGGCGTCAGTACAGCGTCAATGACGTGGATGACGCCATTCGACGCCTCGATGTCGGCATCGATGACCATTGATTCATTGAGGTAAAGCGCGTCACCTCGTACCGTAATCGCCAGCTTCGCCTCATTGGCCATCAGCTGTGTGCTGCCTGCGAGCGATACAGCCGTCTCCGAGCCGACCACGCTGTCGCTGATAACGTGATACAACAATATGTCGGTCAGCAAATCGGTGTCCGCGAGGAGCGCATCCAGCGTACCTTCTGGTAGTGCGGCGAAGGCGTCGTCGGTGGGCGCGAAGACCGTGAATTCGCCGTTCTCGTCAGCGAGTGTGCTGTCGAGTCCAGCGGCCTCAAGCGCTGTTACCAGTGTCTCGAAGTTGCCGTTTTCCTGCGCGATCTCAACGATCGTACCCGGCGTGTCGTCGGGCGATCCGGCGGAGGGCGTTTCAGGGGTGGGGGCACTGTCGTTGTCGCTGCTATCGCAGGCAACGAGCGCGCCAAAAAAGAAAACAAAGAAAAAAGAACGGAGTAATCCGGTGGTAGTCATAGTTGCATCCTTGCAGTGAATTGTGATCCTTCGACCTTCTTAACGCCGAAGCGCCTTGGATGGATCTGTCTTGGCCTGGGGCAAAGCTGGACAAAAGCAGGTCAAACTTTGTCCTGTTGGGTGGCTACCTGAATGAACTCGAGTACCTCAGGCGCTCAAGAAGCAAAGTGATGTCGATCGTTGGCGGGGGCTTAAAGAAGGTCCGTATTTACAGCTCGGTCCCAGATACCACCGTCATATCGGTATCCTGGACACTGATTGTCAGCTGGGGTCCGTCTCGATCGAGCGACAAAGTGTCCCGGTCTCTGAGTCCTCGTTCCTCTATGCGTGCGCCACCTAGCCAGGTGCCATTGGCGCTTTGGAGGTCGGTGACATACCAAGCGCTGTTGTGAGCCCAAACCACTGCATGACTGCGGCTCACGTGAGGGTTCATGATCACCACATCGCAGCCGGTATCGCGGCCAATCACAATCGGCTCGGTGGACTCCACCATCTGCAGTTCCTCGCCCTCACTTTGCCAAGAAACAATAATGGCGCTGACACCCAGTGGGTCATGCCTTGAGCGAGCGCGATTGAGTAGGCCCGTGCCATCAAGCGCCGCTTCTTCATCCTCTGGGTCGCGCACAACCCCTTGCATCGTGAACTGGTATCGCCATGCCAGCCAAGCGACCAATGGCGTCGCGCCAATAGCTGTATAGATAAAGAAGCGAGTGACCCAGTCCGGAATACCGAATGAGGGAGACAACCCGGCGAGGCCCTGAGCAAGGCCCCAGATGATGACGATATAGGCACCCAGCGTTCGTAAAACCTGCCTGCGCACCAATTCAGACAACGCGTGACGTATTTTACTCATGGGCGAGTCTCCGGGGTGCCGAGCGCCTCAGCACATCAATTCCCTGCCGTTGCTGCGCGCTCCATGCGTTCGGTTACCGTCAAATCATCCGTGTCTGACTGAATAGAAGGTTTACTGAGTGTCTCAATATGCGCCCGCAAGCGCGGATTTGCCGGTAGTTGCTCAGCGAGCGATTCAAAATAGGGAATCATCTCCTGAGACGACTCCGGCAGCTTTTGTGTGTTGGTTCCGTGGATTGCACTGGCGATGCCATTTTCAATCAGCAGGCTGGCCCGATGCCCCCCGTAATATGTCGATATACCGGTATCGATAATGACGACCTCGCCATCAAAGCGCGGCGTGATCACGTTGAGATCGGGGGTATGTCCCAGCACGATCATGCTTGCACCAAAATGTTCGAGCACGGCGTCCAGCACGGGCCGCTCATCCAGTTCGCTGTTACGCGCCAGTCCGCGATACCACAACGGGCTATGACTTGCGGTGCCCAGAGGTTCGC
>JBELDB010000163.1:0-3337 GCA_042094525.1 Congregibacter sp.
CTTGCTGCTCCAACCAGTCGATTGAAGGGATGTCGAGGTGGTTGGTCGGCTCGTCTAGAAGGAGTACGTCGGGCTCTGTGACCAATGCGCGCGCCAGTGCAGCGCGCCGCCGCCATCCTCCTGACAGGGTTGCCAACAGGTCATCTGCATTCAGGTCTAACTGCTGTAGCACTCGCTCTATACGCTGCTCCATGGTCCAGCCGTCGAGATGCTCCAGCTCGGCCTGAATCTGACTCAGTTCTTCCAAAGCGTCTGCAGAGCCATCTGTGGTGAGGGTGTGGTAGCGGGAGAGCAGGGCGCCGGTCTCGGCTAATCCGGTGGCGACGTAATCAAACACGCTGGTTTCGAGGTGCTCGGGTAGCGCCTGCTCAAGACGGGCCACGGTGATGTTGGGGTCCACCCAGCGCTCACCGTCCTCGGGGAGGAGTTCGCCCGACAGTATGCGCATTAGCGTCGATTTGCCGGCGCCATTGCGACCCAAGAGCCCCAGCCGCTCGCCCCTGTCCAGCGTCAGGTTGACTTTGTCGAGTAACATCTGGGTACCGATGCTGAACTCGATCTGATCGAGGCGGATGTAGGGCATGCATGATCTCCTGAGGGCGGCCAGTGTAGGACAGAAAACAACCTATGCGCGGATTTAGGTAGAATGTCCGACCTGGGGGTTAGCATCATGACAACAGCGACAATAGACGCGCAGGCTAATGCGCGCTGGATATCACTTTGGTTGGCGGTCTGCGCCGTGACCATTTTGGGCATGATTCTGCTGGGCGGGGTGACCCGACTCACTGAGTCTGGCTTGTCGATGGTGGACTGGCGGCCGATCATGGGTGTGATCCCGCCACTGACAGAAGCGCAGTGGTTGGCGACCTTTGCTGAGTATCAGCAATACCCTGAGTATCAGAAAATCAATCAGGGTATGGACCTGGCTGGGTTCAAGCAGATCTTTTGGTTCGAATATCTGCACCGTGTACTGGGTCGGCTCATTGGCCTGATGTATTTCGTGCCTTTGGTTATCTTTGCGTTGCGCAAGATGATCGCGCCACAACTGCTGCCCACCCTGATTCTGTTGTTGATTTTGGGTGCCGCCCAGGGCTTGCTCGGTTGGTATATGGTCAAGAGCGGCCTTGTTGACCGGCCATCCGTGTCCCAATACCGGCTGACTGCCCACCTAGGTGTCGCAGTTGCGATCTATGCCCTGATGATGTGGCTGGTGCTGCGTGTCAGTACAGGTCTCTCACCGGCGCTGAAACACATTAGCGGCTGGGGGTGGGTCTTGGTTATAGGGGTCTACACCCTGATATTGTCGGGCGGGTTCATGGCCGGCACGGATGCAGGCTTTGCCTACCCTACCTGGCCAATGATGGGTGAGACTTTCGTACCTATGGGCTATTACGCGGAGGGCTGGCAAGCCACTTTTGAAGGGGTCGCCACCATTCACTTCAATCACCGCATGCTCGCCTATGCCATGGCGCTCCTTGTGCTGGTGCTGAGCGTGCAATGTTTGCGAACTAGTGATCATCGCGGCGTGAGGCGGGGTGCCTGGCTGATGCTGGTTGCGCTCACGTTTCAGGTCGCGCTGGGCATTGGCACGGTACTGACGCAGGTGGCGATTCCCATGGCAGCGAGCCATCAGGTCGGTGCGGTGCTGCTGCTGACTGCTGTGCTTTACTGGATGCACGCCCAGACAGGCCAAAAACTGGTACTCTCTGCGTAGTAAAGAGTGAGACGGACCTCACAGGTGCAGTTTTTGCCCTGGTAGCCGTCATGAGTATCCGCAGGAGGCGGAACTGGCGTGAAGACCCTCATTGTCGAGGACAGTGCAACCCTCTGTGCCATCTACTCCCAATATCTTGATGGCAGTGGTTTAGATGTGACGGCGGTAGAAACCCTCACGTCGGCCCGTGCAACGTTGGTTGAGCTGAACCCGCAGCTCATTTTGCTGGATATTGAACTCCCGGATGGCAATGGCCTGGATCTGATCGATGATCTGTGGCGCGTCACGCCTCGGCCGGCAGTCGTCGTCATGACCGGCCATGGCGCTGATTACGCCGAACAGGCGATAGAGAGTGGCGCAGACGATTTCCTAAATAAGCCTTTTGATGCTGCGCGTTTGCGGGTCACGTTGCTGAACGCCGCGGACAAGCAGAAGCTCAGCCAGCAAGTTGAGACGTTATCGGTCAAGCGCGAGCGACTCGGCCCGCTTCGCGGTAAGTCACCGGCCATGCAAACGGTCTTCGAGACAGTCGAATCACTCGCAGGCACTTTGGCCACCGCGTTTGTGATGGGTGAGAGTGGCACGGGCAAAGAGCTGGCCGCGAGGGCCATCCACCAGTTATCGGCGCGAGCACCTGGCCCATTTGTGGTCGTCGATTGTGCCGCCATGGCGGCCGACCAGCTGGAGCGCGCTTTGTTCGGTGACGCGCAGGGTGGCGGTTTAGTTGCTGAGGCCGCTGCCGGCACGCTGTTTTTAGACGAGGTCTGTAGCCTCAGCTTTGAGGCACAATCGACGCTATTGAGGTTGATACAGCACGGCACCTATCGTCCGGTAGGGTCTTCACAGGAGATCGCCGCAGACGTCCGAATCATCGCCTCCACCAATCGTGATCCCTTATTTGAGATGCGTGAAGGCCGACTCCGAGAGGACCTGTATTACCGTTTGCACGTTGTGCCCCTTAGGATGCCGCCAGTTCGGGAGCGATCGGACGATATCCTACTTCTGGCTCAAGGGTTCCTCTCTCACATCGCTGAGGAAGAGGGTAAAGCCGTCATCCAGCTCAGTGATGCGGCGGCGAATGCACTCCAGCATTATTCATGGCCGGGCAATGTTCGGCAGTTGGAAAATACAATACGGCAGCTGGTGTTGTTGGGTCCTGCAGATGAAATAGATGAAGCGGCGGTGTACCGGGCGATCTCCGGCACCGAAATCGCTGTAGAGACTGACGGCGCATCCAGCTCGCCCGTTGGCTCGATTGAGGCGCGCGGCGACAACGACATTGAGCCGCTATGGATCACCGAGAAAAAAGCGATTGAGGCAGCCATCGCAGCCTGCGGTGGGAGCGTGAATCGTGCCGCTCAGCAATTGCAGGTGGCGCCTTCAACGATCTATCGAAAAATTCAGTCCTGGAAGGGCCAGTAAGCTCTCACAAACCAGCGCACAGTCAGACAAAAGATCGTTGCTAAAGAGGTTTGCTTTGGCCGCCTGGCACTCTACAACGGGGCCCATTGCCCCTTGGAAGAGCAGGTGCTGCGAAATACCGCGAGCCTTAACTTACGGTTTCGTCTGAAAAATAGCCTGTTGCCACGCCGTCTTCTCCGTAGACCGGCTCTTTGGTTGTTA
>JBELDB010000164.1:0-3332 GCA_042094525.1 Congregibacter sp.
ATTGACTGAATCGCTGTCCGTCGCGGCGCAGATCACTCCACAAGATATTCCCAATCTGGCCGCACAGGGCTTCACCTCCGTGGTGTGCAACCGCCCAGACGGCGAGGTGCCGGGTCAGGCGACGATGGACGACATGGAAGCTGCTTGTAACGCAGCAGGCCTCCTTTTCGTTCGCTACCCGGTCGATGCGATGAATTTCCCAGGTCCCGACATAGAGGGCTTGGGAGCTTTGTTTGATGATCCCAGTCAATCAGTACTGGCGTATTGCCGAACTGGCACTCGATGCGCGAACTTATGGGTGACCTCACGGACCAGCGACGAGCAGGCAGAGGCGATGCAGTTGGCTCGAGGGATTGGTTTCGATCTCAGTCTGGTTCGCGCGTGAACACGGTTTCCCATTTCATCACTGACTGATCAGTGGACGCTTGGGGCGGCGTTAACGGCGCTTTCTATTGCTGCCTAACTATTGCTGCCTAACTATTGCTGCCTAACGTAGCGCAGTCAGCAGCGTTTCCAGAGCCAGCTGTGCGTCCGCACTCCAGTCCCTTGAATCAAGCTTCGCGGCGGGCGTTGCCTCGGTAGGTAGCGGGATGTGTTCGGGGTGGTGTGCCTCCGCAATGGTGGCGTAAGGCATTAAAGCTTCCGGGTCCGGACCTGCATCGAGGCGATAGAGTCGAACAGAGAGCAAATCACCTAGCATCACGGTATGTCCCGCGAGTTCGGCAAAAGCGTCACCGCAGGGCGCACTGGCCTCGGCGATGATGTTCCGTGAGATATGCTGCGCCGCTTGCTCCAGCGTACTGCCAATGCTGTGGCCCTGACGGATCAGTGTGTCGACCTGCCCGAGGGCCGCGGGCGTAGGAGTCGCGAAGCGCGTGACGGCTAGGGTGCGGCAGATATCCCCACCGTCATGGCGGCTGCAGAGGCTGGCCAGACGAGTGGTGGCATCCTGACGCAGCACCCGCACGTGGTAACTGCCAAAACGGGCTTTGATGCGTTCGCTATTCACTAAGTGGTGTATCCCTGTAACGTCTGCGATATCGGGTAGAGCACGTAGGCTGTTCCTTGTCGCAGCGCGGGGGGACACTAACCCGACTCTTCCAAATCTGCAATGACTCAACGCGATGAAAGCGACCTTTCTGGGGTATGATTCTGCCACTGACAGTCACAGAGCAGGCTTGTTCTGGAAGATGCCAAACAGGGTCTCCGCAAGTCGTCTGTTCAAACTATCGAGAGTGCCTTCCATGAACTTTTTTCGCGGATTTATCCTGTTCCTGACGGTTTTTTTGAGTGTGATCGCGCCCGCAACAGCTGTAGCTGGGACACTGGGCGATGAAGTCGAGGCGGTATACGACAGCAAGCTCAAAGAGCTGTTTCTCTATTTCCACCAAAATCCTGAGCTCTCCACCATGGAGCACAGCACGTCGGCGCGGCTGGCGGATGAGCTGACAGCGCTGGGTTATACGGTGACCCGTAATGTCGGTGGCACGGGGATCGTTGCGTTGCTTGAGAACGGCGAAGGTCCCTTGGTGATGTTCCGGGCCGACATGGACGGTTTGCCCGTGGAGGAAAAATCGGGGCTCGCTTATGCGTCGAGGGCCAAGCAGGTCGATCCGAATGGCAATGAAGTGTTTGTCATGCATGCCTGCGGCCACGACGTGCACATCACCAGCTTGGTCGGTACCGCACAATTAATGGCGGAAAAACGGGATCAGTGGCAGGGCACGCTAATGCTGATTGGTCAGCCAGCAGAGGAGCGTGTGCTGGGCGCCGCCGCGATGCGAGCCGATAACCTCTGGCAGCGATTTGGGCAGCCGGACTACGCCATGGCATTTCATGTGACCTCGGCCATGCCTACGGGGATGATCGGCGCTTCGACAGATTCTCCCTATTCTGGAGCCGATACCGTTGATATCTATATCACTGGTGTGGGGGCGCACGGTGCTTCGCCTCACCGCGGAGTGGATCCGATTGTATTGGGCTCTCAGATTGTGATGGGGCTGCAGACCGTGGTCAGCCGAACGCTGCCGCCAAGACGGCCCGGCGTAATTACCGTGGGCGCTTTCCACAGCGGCACCAAACACAACATCATTTCTGACGCCGCACACCTGCAGCTGACCGTGCGCAGTGAGTCTCCTGAAGATCGCACCCTGCTGCTCGATGGTATTCGCCGAGTCGCTGAGAATATGGGCCGGGTCGCGGGCCTGCCCGACGAACTCCTCCCGGAAGTCGTGGTGTCGGAGGAAAGCGTGCCGCCAACACTGAACGACAAAGTGCTCACCGAGCGCGTAATGGGGCTGTGGAACACACATTTTGGTGACGGTGTGTTGTTTTCAGGTGAGCGTCTGGGAATGGGCGCTGAGGATTTTCCCTTCTTCACGGTCGACCCTTATATTCCCAGTCTCTACTTCGCGGTGGGCGGCACACCGCCTGAGGACTTCGTACGCGAGCGGGAGGGCGGGGCCCCAGTGCCGTCGCATCACTCTCCGCTATTTAAAATTGAACCCGATGCCTCTGTAACCATGGGTGTTGAGGCTTCCGTCACTGCGTTGCTCGATCTGCTGGGGTCGTGACCCAGCGCACTTCTCATAGTCACACCGCGCTCTATCCGGTATGGGATCGCGCGGTCCGCTTATTCCACTGGTATTTGCCCATTGCCATTGCGGTGATGTGGTGGAGTGGCGAGCAAGGCAGGATGGATATCCATGAGAAGGTAGGCTATAGCCTGCTCTGTCTCGCTGCGACGCGGGTAATATGGGGATTTGTGGGCAGTGAGGCGGCACGTTTCCGTTCGTTTTTGTTTGCTCCCCGTACGCTACTGGCTTACCTGAAAGAGGGGGGGCAATACGCGGGTCACAACCCTTTGGGTGGCCTGTCGGTCATGGTGTTGCTATTGCTGCTGCTGACTCAGGCGGGATCCGGGGTATTCAGCCGTGACGATTTGCTGTTTGAGGGTCCGTTCTCTTATTGGGCCGGAGATCTGTCGGGCACTCTTACCGAGTGGCACAAAACAAACTGGCTGCTGCTACAGGGTTTCATAGCGCTCCATTTACTCGCGGTCTGCTGGTACCAGTGGCGAAAAAAACAGCCGATTGTGCAGGCCATGTGGCGAGGTCAGGCGGGTCACAAGTTTGCCAGTAGTCCACCCAAACCCCTGTGGAGTGCGGTGCTGATCGCGATGCTTCTCTCGTTAGCGCTGTGGGGCCTGGTGACAATTGCCCCCGAGGCCCCTAGCTACTATTGAGTGCCCATCGGCGATCCAGCCATTTGTGCAACGTCTAATCAGTACAAATAGTCCTGAGACTTGTACTCGTCGTGGCAGGCCTTGCAGG
>JBELDB010000165.1:0-3332 GCA_042094525.1 Congregibacter sp.
CCTTGGTCTTTGCCCAGTCCTCGCCGGAATCCCAGCGCAAGACATAGTCAAACGTCGGATAACCCGAGCTGCCTATGTCCATGCGAAAGATACCTACCGTCGCGCCATACTTCTCGTGGATTTTGGCGGCGGTCATCATGCCCTGCACCAAGCCCTCTGGAGAAGAGGAACTAGCCTGCCAACGAAATACTTCGAGTCTCTCGGCGGTCGCCACGCTGGTGAAACCAGCGAGACAGCACACCGCGACCCAGCGGATGATTGCTTTCATATCGACTCTCCTAATTGTTGTTTGCGTTCAGCCCGTTTCTTGACACTTGTTTTGAGGGCTGGCATCACAATGTACCACTCTGAATGTGAAGGTCACGTGACAAGACGGTCCCTCACTGGCCGTCAGCAACGGGCGAGTTCAGACATCTTGGCGGGGAGTCCAAGGCGAACTGGCTGGTTGACTGAGAGAGTCGAACGCTGAAGCCACGTGACCCACAAGCGCTGCAAGGAAACAGTCCCTGATGAGGCCGATTAAAAAGCGAAGGGAATGTCGGGGCGACGGACGTCACCCAGATGATTAAACGAGCTGCTTTACCGGAACGCCGCTGCCCACCAGATACGTCTCGAGCGCCCTGTATACCCGTCGGTAACGGAAAAAAGGCACCTTGGGGTAGAGATGATGGATCGCGTGATAATTCTGATAGCCCCACAGCAGCGTCATCACCGTATCGAGCCCTGTTCGCGCCTGATACAACGTCGTGGTCTGCATTCGCTCTTGTTCAGTGTGCGGGTGATGTACCGACCAGGCGAAGAGGGTGACCAGCAACGCATTACCAATTAACTGCCCTACCAGTAGCGTCAATAAAGTGACGACGAGGTCTGCACAAAAGAACAGTACTATCAGGCGCGTCAGGATAATGGCAATGAACTCACGCCTCACCGTCACCTTCTCCGCATCAGTGAAGTGCTCAAAGGAGGCCGCAAATAGCCACTCCTTGGGTATACCTTTCAGCCACGCGAGCATTAACTGATAGACGTTACTCGCCGAAAGCACCATATCCGGGTCTTCGCTCGGGTGATTGGTCGAGCGATGGTGCTTCAAGTGAGACCGGCGATGTGCTGTGAAGGAGATACCTATGAAATGTGCAGCGATATAGCCGGTCCATTCATTAACCCAGCGACGCTCAAGGCTCATCCCGGTGACGGCACCGTGAACCGCTTCATGCAGCGGCGTGTAGATAGCGTAGGTACAAAACGCAATGCCACCCAGCGCCCACCAAGAAAATGTAGGTTCGGTCAGCAAATGTGCTGCGGCTGCAAGGTATATCGTCGCGCAACCCACCAGCAACAGCAGCGTGGGCCAAGCAAACCCGCCAATGTGGCGAATCACAACCTGCTGAGCTTCTTGTTCATTACTGACCATGGCGGCCTCGATACTATTCTCATCAAAAGCTACCCAAACGGGTGGCACGAACCAATACGCTAACGCATTTTTCGATTCGAATCGCTCCAGTCCGGTGCAAAATGTGACAGCGAGTATCGCCTGTCACATTTTGCTAAGCCGCATCCATTTGGATTACGTGACCAGTTGGATTCTTTGTTTTTGCAAATCCCCGGATAGCCGGTAGATTGGGGTCATCGGATCAGAAAGGACAGCCCATGAAGCCTACCGTTACCGTCCGCCTCGCAGAGACTTCTGATCTTGATCAGCTCGCTGGCCTTTTTGATCAGTACCGACAATTCTATGAGTGCTCGCCGGATCTGGACGCTGCGAAGAACTGGATTGCGGAAAACCTTGGGCGGGGGCGCTCAGCCCTCTTCGCGGCGGATAACGGCTCTCAGCTACTTGGGTTCACACAGCTGTATCCAGCGCTTTGCTCGGTGGATCTCGTCGACTACTTTGTACTGTACGACCTTTATGTGATCGAGGCGGCGCGGCGACAGGGCATTGCACGCGCTTTGATGAACGCGGCGAGAGAGTGGGCAAAAAGCCAAGGCGCTGCGCGGCTAGACCTGGAGACTGCGCGCGATAACGCGCCGGGTCAGGCGCTATACCGTGATCTGGGCTACGAACTTGATGAGGTCTTTCTGAAATTCAGTCTGGATCTGGAAAACTAACCATTCACTCCGCGTCAGACCGTCACCACCTTGTTGCGGCCCGAGTTTTTCGCCGCGTACAAGCCCTCGTCGGCGCGCTTCAAGATCTGATCCACGCTCTGACCCGTTTCGCTATGGGCCACCCCAATACTGATCGTGGTCTTCAGTATCTCTTCCGTCCCCTGTTCGATCATGTGACGTAGCGACTCGGCGATAGAAGCGGACTCATCGCGGGTCACACTCTCCACGACCACCAGAAACTCCTCGCCACCCCATCGAGCCACCGTATCCTGCACCCGCATACGGGCCTTCAGGATCTCGGCAATTCTCTGCAGAATGCGATCTCCGGTGTCATGGCCGTGCTGATCATTGATCGCTTTGAAATGATCAATATCGATCATCATCACCGCGTAGCGGCGCTGCCTGGTGGCAAAAAGGTTGAGCGCACGCTCTGCAACCCGTCGGTTGGCAATGCCCGTCAAGGTGTCAGTATTGGCTGCCTTGCGCAATCTCTCCACGCGCTCTGCGGTTTCCCGCAGGTCGTCGCGCTCGCGCACCCAAATTCCGAGAAGCCAGGAGAATAATCCGTAGACGCACAAGACCAGTGGACCGATGCGCCAGTCATTGAGATAAGCGCCCGCCAGCGCCTCTCTGGAGCTGCCCATATAGGCGACGAGCCCCATGACCAGACCCGTACCCGCACCGATGTACAAACTGAGTCGGCCCCAAAGCAGCGTGGTAATGATGACCAGTACTGGTGTGTAAAGAAGGCCAATCATGACGCCAATCATGGCGTCGGCCAGCTCAGCGTAGAGCCATGACACCGACCATCTGATCACGATGAGCAGTAGAATCACCAACGCAATGCCGCGGTGCCAGCCGAGATTCATGCGCGGCCAGGCCAGCAGCAAAACAGAAAACACGGCGAACCAGCCGCCCGCCAGCAGGTTGGAGAGGCGGGTGCCGTAACCGAGAAAAGCCGAGACCAAGACGGCCCCCGCCAGCGCCCAGGCAAACAGCATGAGCACTCTCAGCATGCGCGATGCAGAGCGTTGGTCAACTTCTGCTGCGCTGAATGCCTTGCCGTCTTCACCCGGCACACCATATTCCGTTGGCAACCCGAGCAACTGGGTGGTCGTCTCCTGACTCATGCGCGGAGTGTGCGTGTCCCTGCGAACTTACTCAAGCGGGATGCGCTACCCGGTCGGGACCTCGTTAAATGGGATGCCCTTATCGAGCCGAGGCTC
>JBELDB010000166.1:0-3324 GCA_042094525.1 Congregibacter sp.
GACGCTGCCCCAGTGGTGAGAGCTGATCGTAATTGGCGCTGCCGAAAGACGCCTGTCCATGCCGGATGAGATAGAGAGAGGCCATGATTACGCCACCTGATGTCTTTGCGAGAACCGCACTCGCCGCGGATAAGGATAAAAATCTTCAACGACACCGTCGCGGAGCTGTTCCTGCTGCCCGATCCAGTAGTCGGCGTCGTAAAGGTCTGCGTGCTGCGCATCAAATGCCGCGCGGGCCCGCGCATTTCCGGAGAAAAACAGCCGAAACTCCTCGGGAAAAATGTCTTTGGGTCCCACTGAATACCAGGGCTTGTCTGACATCTCGTCCATCTCATCCCGAGGAGGGGGTATGCGACGAAAGTTGCAGTCGAGCAGCGGCTCAATTTCATCGTAGTCGTAAAACACCACCCGCCCGTGGCGAGTCACGCCGAAGTTCTTGAGCAGCATATCGCCAGGAAAGATATTCGCCGCCGCCAGCTGCTTGATGGCATTGCCGTAGTCATTCATGACCTCGTTCACTTCGTCGTCTGTCGCTTCCTGCAGGTAGAGATTAAGCGGGTTCATGCGCCGCTCTACATAGCAGTGTTTGATGATCAACGCGCGACCATTGATACGCAGCTGCGAGGGGCAGGTCGCATACAGCTCTTCCATCAACTCATCGGAAAAGCGACTGGCGTCAAACACCAGATTATTGAATTCCTGTGTATCGGCCATCCGGCCTGCACGATCCCATCGTTTCACCAGATGATACTTGTCCTTAACAATCTGGTGGGTGACCTCTTTAGGAGGCGTGAAACGATCTTTGATGATCTTGAAGACATATTCATAGGAGGGCAGCGTGAACACCGCCATCACCATGCCCTTAATGCCCGGTGCGACCATAAACTGATCTTCCGTTGAGCGGATGTGGCGGGTCGATGTGCGGTAAAAGTAGGTTTTGCCGTGGCGAAAGTGGCCGATCGAACTGTAGATTTCAGAGATCTCTTTTTTGGGCATGAGCTGCTGCAGGAACAGCACATACTGAGACGGTATCGACGCGTCGACCATAAAGTAGCTGCGGGTGAATGAAAACAACAAGCTCACCTGATCCGGACCAAATAGAAACGCATCGACATAAACGGCAGGCGCTTCCTCTGAGTCGTTATGCAACAGAGGCAACACAAACGGCATCTGGTCTCCGGCGACAAAGAGCCGCCCAACAATATAGCTCGCCTTGTTGCGGAAAAAGTGGTGTTCCAGCACCTGTAATTCAAAGTCGGACCGCGCGATGTCGAACCGGTGCGCCAGATGTTGCTGAATTGCCCGCGTAATGCTCATCACATCGCGCGCCAGATCTTCATAGGGAATGCTGAACTGGTAGTCCTCAAGTAACTTGGTGAATGTCTCACCGAGGTCGTTATCAACCGCGTAATGATTGACCACTCGCCCCATATCAACCGGCGGCACGTCTCCCTGAGGGGAAAACACGAAAGCGTACTCATTACGAATCGAGCGATGACCAAAATGTGAATTGAATATTGAGTTGTAGAAGGTCTCAGCGATTTCGAAATTGGTCATACCCTGAACCAACTCGGCATACAGGCTACGTGTAGCTGCCCAAAAATTGAGGTCCTCAATTTGCTCACCAGCGATGAGTCGGGCAACGCCTAGGGTCTCCATCACCGTCTCTTTATAAGTATCGATACGCCGACTGGAAATTTCCTGCATGCTCGACCACTCGGCCTTTTCAAAACGAGTGCGCGCCGCCAAAGTGATATTTTCGAACTCCGCGAAATAGGCGTAGAAACCGTTCAGGATGACCCGGGCGAAGCGTTGCTGTTTGTCCACTGGAGACCCTTGGAGAATGCTCAGGGCAGTGTAGGTGGGCGCATGCTCCGGCGCAATTTTCGCATGCCGCCGATCCAGCGATCATAGTTTTGCGCTTTGTTCAGATGATATTGCTCTACCTGTTCATGGGGGAGAATCAAAAAAGACTCTTCCCTGAGCCCCTGCACCACCGCCTCAGCCACTTCAGCGGGACTCAGGATGCCGTCGAGCCCAGCCGCACCACCATCTGTACCCCCGAGCATCGCGGTATCAACCGCCTGCGGGCACAGACAGCTGACCTTGATGCCGTCATCTCCGTGGGTGATCGCCAGAGATTCGGCAAACCCGATCGCTGCATGCTTGGTAGTGGCATAGGCTGCGGTATAGGGCTGGGTCAGGAGCCCTGCGGCAGACACCGTATGCAAGAAGTAACCCTCTCCTCGCGCCATCATCGCAGGCAGACAGGCGCGGGCCGCATAAATATGGGCCATGACATGAATCTCCCAGTTCCGCTGCCACACGTCATTGGCACTCGACGAGGCCCAGTAATCGCCCCCATCCAGATCAAGCACTCCGGCATTGGAGCAAAAGAGATCGATCTGCCCGAACTCGGACTCAACCTCCGCCACCATCGCTGCGATGGCCGATTCGTCGCGCACATCCAGGGCAACACTTTTAGCGCCCAGCTCAGTCGCCAGCGCACTCACCGCCTCGCCATTCAGGTCAGCGATCACCAGGCCACGAACCTGCTCCTCGCGGAATCGCCGGCACAGGCCAGTGCCAATACCACTGGCACCACCGGTGACGACAACGACCTTGTCACGAAGCTCCATGATCAGGCCGCGTAGGCGGTCTCAATAAAGCGATTGCGATGATAGGTGGCGTCACCAAACGTCGTATTGATCATCATCAGTCGCTTAGCGTAATGGCCAATGTCCAGTTCGTCAGTCATGCCCATGCCACCGTGTATCTGGATGGCCTCGCCAAAGACGTGCTTGCCGTTTCGATCAATCAGCACTTTGAGTGCGTGGATGGTCTCTGCCGCCATCGAGGGATCCTGCTTGTACTCACACAGCGCTTTAAACAACAGAGATTTGCTCTGCTCGAAAGCCATCATGGTATCGACCATACGATGCTGCAGTGCCTGATAGGAGCCGATCGCCACGCCGAACTGCTCGCGAGTCTTAGTGTACTCAAGCGTCTTGGCATTCAGCACACCCATAATACCCACGGCCTCTGAAGCAAGCGCAATAATCGCCTCATCGGTGAGCGCATCGACTACTGACAGCGCACCGCCCTCCTCGCCCAGCAGCGCATCCGCGCCCACCGAGACGTCCTTGAAAGTGATGTTGGCCACACGCTGGCCGTCCATCATGGGGTAGCTCATCTTATCGACGCCAGCAGCAGCCGCGTCGACAATAAACAGCGACACGCCGTCATGATCTGACTGGTCACCTGAGGTCCGGGCCAGTACAACGAGCTGATCAGCCTGCTCACCATTGAAGACCACCACCTTCT
>JBELDB010000167.1:0-3322 GCA_042094525.1 Congregibacter sp.
TAACAATAAACGGGGACAGATCATGGGACGATTGGCAGGCAAAGTGGCATACGTGTTGGGCGCAGCCGGGCGCGGCAACATGGGCCAGGTCATTGCACAGCGTTTTGCTGAAGAGGGCGCCACCGTCGCCGTGGGAGGCCGGCATGCCGAAGAGCTCGAATGGCTTGCGGGAGAGATCGGCGGTATGGCTGTGACCTGCGACATCACCAAGATGGAAGACATCAAGTCGTCCATCGGCGCCATCATGGATGCCCACGGCAAGATCGATATTGCGGTAAACGCCACGGGCCTAGGCTTGCTTGCTCAGTTTGAGGAAACCACTGAGGAAGAGCTAAATATGATGATGGACCTGCAGTTCAAGGGGCCTTATCAGTGGATGCAGGTGCTGGTGGGCGTGATGTCTGACCCCTCCTCGATCATTCAGATTTCCTCTGCAACCGCGACTATTCTGGTGGGCAACCACCATGCCTATATTGGCACCAAAGCCGGTATCGACCACGTGGTGCGTGGCGTGGCCGACGAATACGGCGCCAAGGGCATCCGCGTGAACTCGATCTCACCCGGCCTCACCGCCTCGCCCATGGCCGCACCACACCTGGAAACCCCCGGGCTGCTGGAGGCGTTCCTCAAGAACTATCCGCTGGGTCGATTGAATACGTCTGAAGATATCGCCGCCGCTGCGGTCTTCCTTGGCAGCGACGAGTGCTACATGACGGGTCAAAACCTGCAGGTGAACGGTGGTTTGACCCTGCGCCGTAACCCGCTGCCCTCGGAAATCGAGGAGTCAGTGATGGCTGCCATGGCGGCCGCGCAGGCGGAGTAACTATTCTGGCGCGCCAGCCTGATGGCTCAGTGCGCTAAAGCGACTTTTAAAGTGGCAGGATGGGACGAAGATCTCACTGCCTTGAAAGAATAAGAGAGGACAACGGATGGCAGGCAAAAGAAAAGACGTGTATCTGGTGTGTGGGGGCAAGTACCACGATTTTGACTTTGCCCGACTCGAACTGTTGAAACTGCTCGCCGAGCACGATGTGGTCAGAGTCAAAGTGGCCAATGACTACAGCGATGTCGAGGCCATGTGCGAGTCGGACCTGCTCGTGACGTATACCTGCGACGAAGTGCCGGATATGGCGGGGCAGGCGCGGCTTAAGTCCTACATTGAAAACGGCGGGAAGTGGTTTGCGCTGCATGCCACTAACTCGGTGCTGGAGTGGTTGAGCCACGATCCGCCGTTGCTGCGCGCGCCGCGTGAGAACAAAGACTTTATGGAAGTATTGGGTAGCCAGTTTTTGGCGCATCCACCCATCGAGCCATACCGGGTCGAAGTCACCAAGCCGGATCATCCTCTGGTCGAGGGCATTGAGCCTTTCGATACCACTGACGAGCTATATTTGTCGGAGTATCACGGCGAAAACGAAATGCTGCTGCACACCAAGTGGTCGGGAATCGTTGACGCCTTTCAAGATAGTGACTGGGAGAGTGGTGACGACGAGCACGCCGTATTCTATTTGCGCCCCTATGGGCAGGGCACCGTGCTTTATCTGACACTCGGCCATTGCCGTTCGACCTACGACATGCAGCCTCTGGTAGAGGAGTACCCGGAGCTCGAGCGCGGTAGCTGGGAAGTCCCCGCATACTACGAGTTGCTCCGGCGCGGCATCGCCTGGGGTATTCAGTAACCTGAAGTCCCCGGTTCAATCTAAGGACACTCTATGCGGCGCTGATGCCGCCTTAACTGCCGACTGACTACACCTATGGATACCCGCTGGATCGACGAACTCGCCGCAGAAGTCCCCGACACGCGGGTGCTTCGCGAGCCACACCAGATCAAACGCTTTACCACGGGCATCCGCTACGGTCAGGGCTCCGCCCTGGCGGTCTTTGAGCCCGCCTCACTGCTGGCTTTCTGGAAAGTACTCAAGGCCGCTGTGGCCGCCGACTGCATTGTCATCTGCCAAGCCGCCAACACCGGCATCACCGGCGGTTCAACTCCAGACGGGGACGACTACGATCGAGAGATCGTGATTATCAGTACCCTCAAACTCGATACCTGCCTACCCCTGTGCGACGCGCAGCAGGCGCTGGTTTTTGCTGGCGGGACGCTGTACCGACTGGAAGAGATGCTAACGCCATTCGGCAAGAACCCTCATTCGGTGATCGGTTCGTCCTGCATTGGTGCCTCGGTCATCGGCGGGATCTGTAATAACTCCGGTGGCAGCCTAGTAAAGCGGGGCCCTGCCTATACCGAGCTGGCTCTTTTTGCCAGGCTCACAGAGCAGGGCGAGCTTGAGCTGGTCAATCATCTGGGCATCGAACTAGGTGAAACCCCTGAGGAGATGCTGGGTAACCTCGACGCGGGCCGGTTTGATCTAGAAGCCGCAACACTCGATGGTGGCTTAGCCTCTGACCCCGAATACATTGAACGCGTGCGCGAGATCGATGATCCGACACCTGCCCGATTCAATGCCGACCAGCGTCGACTTCACGAGGCCAGCGGCAGTGCGGGTAAGCTGGCGGTGTTTGCAGTGCGGGTCGATACCTTCGACAAGCCCAAGGCGGAGCAGGTGTTTTATGTCGGCACCAATGACCCTGAGCAGCTGAACGAGATCCGCCGGCGCCTTCTCTCTGAGTGCGCAGAGCTGCCCGAGATGGGCGAGTATATGCACCAGAGTTGGTTCGACGGCGCGGACCGTTACTGCAAAGACACGTTCTTGCTCATCAAGTACCTCGGCACCGATTTTTTGCCGCGGCTCTTTCGCATTAAGGCAGCGTTAGATCGCTGGCTCGAGAAAATACCGGGTCTTCCCAATCGCCCCGCCGATCATCTGTTGCAGAGATTGTCACAGTGGTGGCCAGATCATTTGCCCAAACGGATGCGCGAGTATCGTCAAAGCTACGAGCACCATCTGATCCTGGTGGGTGCAGACACGGCTATTGCCGAGATGCGGCAGGTGCTCCATGACGTCACCAGAGAGGGAGATGCTGGGGCGTTTTTCGAGTGCTCGCCCAAAGAGGGCGAGGCCGCGTTATTACATCGCATGGTCGCAGGGGGGTCCCCGGCGCGTTACAACCTGATTCACGCGAAAGAGACCAACGGCATCTTGGCGTTTGATGTGGCGCTGCCGCGTAATTATGCGAGTTGGTATGAGTTCTTGCCTGAGGATCTGCTCGATCAATTTGCGGCGCCTTACCGCGGCGGCCACTTTATGTGTCATGTATTTCATTGGGACTTTGTGGTGAAGGCCGGGGTGGACCCGGAAGCAGTAACAGAGCGAATGATGTCTTTACTCGACGGCATCGGCGCCAAATACCCCGCTGAGCA
>JBELDB010000168.1:0-3281 GCA_042094525.1 Congregibacter sp.
AGTAACTTCACGCGAGCTACGACTGTGCTCGATTTCATAGGTAGCACGGCACCTGAATTGCTGCAGGGTAGGCCGGCACCGCCGAGCCTTAGCATCGAGAGCCAAGCCCAAGGCACTGTGACGTTGACGATTACACCGAGCAGCAATGCCAGTAGCCCAGATGCCAACGAGTACACCACAACGTGCGAGCTTCAGAGTGATGCGGTCAGCGCCGTGTCGCGTTCCCGCGGTTTCACCGATGGGGTATATCAGCATTCGCTGGGGTATCCGTTGCTTGGCGACGATGCACAAGCTGGTAGCGCTGACCCAGCACGTGAGGCGGGCGCTCTCGCTTATGCGCCAAGCGCGACACTGCGGGTCGCACGAACGGGAGAAACTTTGCGATTCGTTGATCCACAAGGGACCAAGCACCTGTTGGATATTGTCACTGCGCAAACACTCGAGTCGGGCAATAGGCTCATCCGAGCTGAGCGTGGCAGCAACAGCATACTGGCGATAGTGACCGAGTCGGGAGACTACACTGCTACCGTCCAACTCGGCGAGACGCGCTTTCACGCGAGTATCATCAGCGGTGAGACGCTCCTATTCAAAATCGACGAACAAGAATCCTACGAGCCCAACAAGGGTCCGAGTGATATTGTTCCGGGCCCAGTCGCCGCAAACAGGCGAAGCTTCGAGCGGCCAATGAAGGCCGATAACGCCTGCGGTGTGCCTACTCGCACCGCGATCATCACCATTGGTGTGGTTTACGACGACGGCATCGCAAACTCGATGGATCCGGCGGCAGAGATTGATCTATTGATCGCTGAGACCAACCGTATTTATCAGGCATCGGGCGTCGATATTCGTTTTGAGGCTGTGGAACCGCTGCACTATCAACCGGAGGACACCAGTTTTTTTAACTTAGATGCCTACGGCGAATCGACCGAAGTTCAGGCGTGGCGGCAGGCCATAAAGCCCGACCTGGTTCATATTCTGAAAAAGGAGGGCACCGAGGAGCACTCGGACGTTTGCGGTTTTGCCAGCCTTCCCTCCTACGAAGCGACGGCGGGGCTAATTTTTATGCCTTGGGCTACCACAAAGCTGGGGTCTACCTCCTCTTATGACGGGATCTATAGAAGAGGCTGCCCGGCAACTTTTGCGCATGAAGTGGGGCACAATCTGGGACTTGATCACGACATTGTGACGCAGCTCAATCAGAAAGGTGTCGGTGGCCCCGGCGTTTTTTCCAGCTATGGACGCGCTCACTTTTGGGATATTTATGACTTTGCAGGATATCCCCAGACTATTGCTGGAACGCTCATGTCCTATGCAGGCGGTGGAAAGGTAGACCTACTATCCAATCCCGCGATCTCTGTGAGCGGAGAGGCCATAGGTGTTCCTGTAGGTCAGCGTTACGAGGCGAACGCGGCTTTGGCGGTCCAGGACATCATGTGCTACGCGGAGCGAATCTCGGATAACGGTCCCATCGAGTTTCATCCCCTGTTTGTCAGGCAGGACGGTAACGGTGAAGTCAAGGCGGTCTCAGAAGTGCAGAGCGGTAACGATACGGTCGTTAGTGCACTCCCTGATTCAGGCTACGAGGTCGCGTTTTCCGGCTGTGATGGTGTGCAGGATGGTACCGAATACCGGACCGCCCCCCTGCAAAATGCCTGTGCGGTGAGGGCGCAGTTTTATCCGCGACCGGTTCACATCTCCAGTGATACGAGCGTGACGTTTGAGCTCCCTGAGGGTATTTCGTTCTCCTGCACAACGGTCGCTACCAACGCTCAGGGTAATAGCCCCCAATCCTATGAGCAGCAGGTGTCTATGCCTTCGATTGCGGCGCAGGTGATGGTTTCACCCAGCGTCGATGGCTCGGGGGGCAGCGTTACTCCCGAGCAAGGCGTGCTCGCACATGTGGATGAGGCGGTGATTTTTGATCTGACCCCCGACGTCGGATTGGCTGTTGCCGACGTGGCCGGCACCTGTGACGGTGAAGCGCGGGGCAATCAATTTTTCGCCGTCCCCTCGAGGGAGGACTGTGACTTTACGGTGACGTTCAGTGCCGAATTGACAATTAGTGGTGTGGCTGCGGAGGGCGGCACGATCATGCCCAGTGATCCACAGAAGATAGCCGCTGGCCGGAGCGTCGCCTTTCAGGTCACAGCGGATGTGGGTTATGTCACGCAGTCTGCTGTGGCCGGAGACTGTCCAGCCGGCAGCTGGAGCGGCGACATTTACACTGTGCCTGGCGTGAATACCCCGTGTCAGGTGGAGTTTGGCTTCGACGCTGACCCTGTTCAATCGCATGCGGTCTCGGTGGTGGTCACTGGCGGTGAGGGTTTGACAAATGATCCCAGCGGCAGCATCGCCTTGGCGCACAGTGACTATGCTTATTCCTATATCAGAATGGTCGAAGGGTATGACGTCAAAGACATCTCGGGGACCTGCCCGCCCGGTCAGTTTCTGGAAACTCGGACAATGGAGCCATGGGCCGCTTATTATGATCCGATCTACATACCCGAGCGCTACCACCAATATATAACCGGCCAGATCACCGCCGACTGCACTGTAGAAGTGAATATCGGTACCCCGCCTTTCTATACCGTGAGCTCCTCTGCAGGCGCGGGTGGCACGATCGCGCCAGCGGGCGATCAGCTGGTGGACGGCGACGAGCAGGTGGCGTTTGTGCTCACATCGCAAAGCGGCTACCGAGTCAGTGACGTTAGCGGGTCGTGCCCTGAGGGCCTGTTGGCCGGCAACGACTACCAAACAGGGCCCATCACCCAAGACTGCACGGTGGCCGCTCTTTTTGAGCTGCTGCCGCCCACAGCGCCGCCCGCCACCCCCCAAATTATTCGTATTGAGCCGGGAGACGAAGAGCTAACGATTTTTGTCAGCGCATCCGTAGGAGCAACGCGTTATTTCGCGACGTGCGAGGGCGGCGGCACTAGCCATACAGGCGAGAGTGTTTCGACGTCCATTACCGTCAGTGGTTTGACTAACGATGTAACGTATTCTTGTTCTGTCTTTGCCGAGAATTCGTTTGGACCCAGCGGAGACTCTCCGTTGCAATTGGCGACACCTGAGGTCGCTTCGAGCGGCTTGCCTATATGGCTGCTTTACCAAGCTACGCAGTGAGCAGTTTGGTTTAGCAGCACATTTCACCCCGAGTTCTCAGTTTTTGAGGGTCTGGCCCTTTGAGTTTACTCCGCTCCCCACGCCATGTGTTGTGCTCTAATCCGAGCGCAACACTGGCAGTGTTGAGGTCGACGGTTCGATCCCGTCTAGCTCCACCA
>JBELDB010000169.1:0-3268 GCA_042094525.1 Congregibacter sp.
ACACAAAAACGCCCCCATTAGGGGGCGCTTTCTTGTGTGGCCCGCCCGGAGAGATTCGAACTCCCGACACCCAGGTTCGAAGCCTGGTGCTCTATCCAGCTGAGCTACGGGCGGAGGCGCGAAGCTTAGGTTTACCAATGAAAAAGGTCAAGGAAATGTCCATACACGCCGGTAAAACAAGCCTCATAAGCGTTTCGGAGCGGCCAGAAAAACCAACAAAAACATTACGCGAAAGTCTTAAAGCAATCTCTCACCAATCTGCGAGAAAACCCTCATGAAAAGCTTGCAGAGCAAGAACTTGGCTGTGCTAGAATCGCGCCCGCTCTGATCGAGCAGACTAGTTTCGGGGGAAAAATGGCTGAGTTGAATACCGTGGTTAACACGACCCTGCTCGCGGATGATAACCAAGCATCAGTGAGCGCAATGCTCAACGCGATTCTCGAAAAACCGCTCACACCAATGGAAGCCAATCAGGCGAAAACCTACATGGAGCAGGTCGCAAGTCAGGCCGCTAATGAGGAAGGTGCTGAGGTGCAGTTGTTCCAGCTAATGGAAATGAAAAACCAGCACACCACTTACGTGATGCGGGTTGCCCTTTTTTCCAACAACAAGGCCATTGGCCTTGACGTCATGGACGCCGAGAACGGTCAGTTTTTCGTCCCCGAGAGTTGCCCCGTGGTGGAGCTTCAGGCTACGACACTGAATTGAGCCCCCCGTCGCGCTCCGGGGAAACCCTTACTTACATCACGCTGGTGAGCTTGGTGGCCTACGCCGCCATCGCTACTGATTTATATTTACCCGCCATCCCTTACATGATCGAGGATTTGGGCGGGACAACTTCCGATGGGCAGCTCACGCTCAGTGTCTTCATGGTGGGGCTGGCATTTGGGCAGCTGGTTTTCGGCCCCCTCTCCGACCGCTTTGGTCGCGTTCCCGTGGTGAGAGCCGGTACTGCCTTGTTCCTCGTGACCTCAGTACTTTGCGCCTTGGCGAAGGACATGGGCTTTATGTGGACCATGCGAGCCCTGCAAGGCGCAGCCGCGGCAAGTGGTCCCGTAATCGCGCGCGCCATCGTGCGAGATCGATACGAGGGCAATCGTGCCGCACAGGTGATGTCGACGCTGTCCGCAGCAATGGCCATCATTCCCATGATCGCCCCCAGTATTGGCGCGCTAATACTGCAATTCGCTGACTGGCCCGCAGTATTCGTCGCGCTGGCAGTCTTTGCCGCTCTGGTCCTGGCCGCGCTGAGCCGACTACCAGAGACCACCTCCAACACAACCGGCGAGCGACTCACCTTGCTTAAGGTACTCAGTTCATTTTCCGAGATGCTCAGCCGATACAGCTTCCTCGGTTACCAACTGGCGGGCTCCTTTTCTTTCGCAGCCCTATTTGTATATCTGTCGACGGTGGCGTTTTTCCTCCCCGATGTTTTCGACATACCGACATCTCTGTTCGGTTATGCCTTTGCACTGACCGTGTTCGGCTTCATGACCGGCAGTCTGATCAATGCACGACTGGTAATGCGATTCGGCATGAACCGAACGCTCAAAACAGGACTCGCGATCAGCCTACTCTCAGCGGCGCTGATAGTGCTTCTCTCATCCAAAGCCAGTGCCTACCTCTACATCATGGCTGCTCTGTCATCGATTTTTTTTCTGGGCGTGGGACTCACGGCATCAAACGCCTCTATGGGTGCCATTTCTCTCTACCCAGACAGAGCCGGCTCCGCGTCTGCTGTTTATGGGTTCACCCATGCCCTCCTCGCATCTGCAGTGGGCGCACTGGCGGGGCTTCTTTATCAGGGACGCCTCCTAGAACCCGCATTGATCATGCTCGGATGCGCGTTACTTGCTTTTTCCGGACTGTGGCTAGTCCACAGACAAAGCCATAACAAGCGTGCAGACACTTAGCCAGCTCGACCTACAATGCGAGCAAGATCGACGCTAAAGTACCCGGGAAGCTCGAGTGCTCATGTGGGCGGCTCGCGAGACAGAGAATGTAGAAAATGAGCGCAACCCGCTGGGAACAACTGCTGAGATATCGCTTTATAGAGATAATCGCCCTGTGGGAAGGAAGGCTCACAACCAAGCATTTGTGCGAGGTATTTGGCATTGGCCGACAGCAAGCCAGTAAAGATATTAGCAACTACAAACGCTCTATCGGCCCCGGCAACCTCGAGTATGACGGCACAGTTAAGGGTTATCGCCCTAGCGCCGTATTTTCCCCATCAGTCACTCAGGGTAAGACCGAGGAGTATCTCGACATCTTGGCTGGCGGCAGCGAGATACAACAAATACTCGGGCAGTTACCTGACTCTCTGACTTCGACTGAAGTACTCTCAGTACCGACGCGGCAAATCCCTCCGTCCATTCTGCGGCCTCTGATTCTCGCCGCGAAGGACCACCGACGGGTGGAGGTCGATTATGTCTCTCTGAATCGGCCTGATCGCGAGGGGCGCATCATCGTGCCACACACTCTGGTGTGGACAGGTCTTCGGTGGCACGTGAGGGGCTGGTGCGAAAAAAATCAGGACTACCGCGATTTTGTCCTCAGCCGATTTCGAGGCGAACCGGAATTGCTAGATGCCTCTGACCACACCGGCGCATCAGATGGCGACTGGCATACGCTGGTGACAATTGAGATTGCACCTGACCCCCGCCTCACTGCAGATCAGCAGGCAGTGGTGGCTCACGATTACGGTATGACCGATGGCAAATGGCAGTTGGCCGTTAGAGCAAAACTGCTACCTTATTTATTGCAGCTACTTCGGCTCGATCCAAGCCAGATGATGGAGGATCCGCGAGCGCAACAAATTGTCATTGTGAATCAGACCGATGTTGAGGCCTGGTTATTCCCGTCTAGCTGACCTATTGAGATGGGGATGAGCGACGACGCTTTGAGGCTCGCCCCATGAGAGAGCGAGGCATACGCGGCTTCTTCCCGCTGGAGAGGTATCGATGGATCGCTTCCTGCGCCTGCAATACGGGCGTGGTTTTTCCACGCTCACGCATTGCGTTTGCCTGATCTTTATCAAGCACTCTGGCTTTAGTGTTGTCGTGCCACTGCTGGTCAAGAATATCCTGTAGCTGGGTTTGAATCGACGGATCCCTAATGGGACACAGCACCTCAACGCGATAATCAATATTGCGGGTCATGAGATCCGCAGACCCGAACAGATACTCAGGCTCCCCACGGTTGTGAAACACATATACTCGAGGGTGCTCAAGGTATCGATCGATGATGCTGATGGCTTCGATGTTGTCCG
>JBELDB010000170.1:0-3222 GCA_042094525.1 Congregibacter sp.
GCCTGATATCACTGCCCTCAGAGATGGACTCAACGGGTGTGTTGCTGGCGCTCGCAGCCACAGCATGTCACGCACTGGGGCGCATGGAAGATCTCGGGCCGCCCGAGCTGATCATTGGCCATGGCGCCCTCGGGCGCTTGCTGGCGCGAGTCACCGAAGCCCGGCACCACGTGACCCCTGTCGTTTGGGAAACCGCCGCCGAGCGCCGTGAAGGCAACCATGGCTACACCGTGATTGACCCGGCCGAGGATGACCGTCGCGACTACCGGCGCATCTGTGATGTCAGCGGCGCCAATCTCATCATCGATCAAGCCGTGCACCATCTGGCCAAAGGCGCCACGGTGCTACTCGCGGGCTTCTACGCTGCACCGATTCAATTCAATTTCCCGGCCGCTTTCATGCGCGAGATCGACCTGCGCATCAGCGCCGAATGGCAACCCGAAGATATGCAAACTGCTCTGGAGCTGGTCTCAGGGGGAGACCTGTCACTGAGCGGCATCATTACCCACGACCATCCCTATGACAGCGCTGAAACCGCCTATCAACAGGCTTTTTCTGATCCACGCTGCCTGAAAATGGTCCTCGACTGGAGAGACGCATGAACGCACCGCAGAGTGCCAAGCTATATGACCCGGGTCTGGAATCAACCGGGGAGAGAGCCGATCTACTGGCGTCCTCGGGAGATGATGCTCCCAAAACCCAGATCATTGCCATCTACGGCAAGGGCGGTATCGGCAAGAGCTTCACGCTGGCCAACCTCTCCTACATGATGGCCCAGCAAGGTAAGAAGGTCCTGCTGATCGGCTGTGACCCCAAAAGTGACACCACTTCTTTGCTGTTTGGCGGCAAGGCCTGCCCCACCATCATCGAAACTGCCTCAGCGAAGAAAGCGGCGGGCGATGAAGTGTCGGTGGGCGACGTCTGCTTCAAGCGCGACGGCGTGTTTGCCATGGAGCTGGGCGGTCCCGAAGTGGGCCGAGGCTGCGGCGGGCGTGGCATCATCCATGGTTTTGAAACTTTGGAAAAACTCGGCTTCCACGACTGGGATTTCGATTACGTACTACTCGATTTCTTGGGCGACGTGGTCTGTGGCGGCTTCGGCTTACCGATTGCGCGGGATATGTGCCAGAAAGTGATTGTGGTGGCCTCGAATGACCTCCAGTCACTCTATGTCGCCAACAACGTCTGCTCCGCCGTCGAATACTTCAGAAAACTCGGCGGAAACGTGGGCGTTGCCGGCATGGTCACGAACAAAGATGACGGCGCGGGCCAGGCACAGGCCTTCTGCAAGGCAGTGGGCATTCCTGAGCTAGCGTCAATTCCCGCCAACGATGATATCCGTCGAAAGAGCGCCTCCTACGAAATTATCGGACGCCCCGAAAGTGAGTGGGGCTCACTCTTTAGCGAGCTCGCCACCAATGTGGGCGAGGCCCCTCCTCATAAACCGACGCCGCTCACGCAGGACGGATTGCTGGAGCTATTCGATGGCGACACTGTTGGCCGCGACGTGGTGTTACAGCCCGCAAGCCTCGAAGATCTCTGCAACGTCGAGCACCTAAACAAGCCCTCTCTGGAAGTCATTTATGACACCGTCTGACGCCGTCATCGCCGTTGATAGCGAGAACACCGCGCAGGCGGCCGGCTGCCATGCAGGCGAAGAGGTGATGCGCGATGCAGCCGCGAAAGCGGGCAAAAGTGCCCAGCTGGAGCAATATGACAAGGATTATCCCAAGGGCCCTCATGATCAACCGCAAAGCATGTGTCCCGCGTTCGGCTCGCTGCGAGTCGGCCTGCGTATGCGCCGCACCGCGACCGTGCTGTCAGGGTCGGCGTGTTGTGTTTACGGTCTGACCTTTACCTCTCACTTCTACGGCGCCAAGCGAACGGTCGGCTATGTGCCCTTTGACTCCGAGTCACTGGTAACGGGCAAGCTGTTTGAGGATATCCGTGAAGCCGTCCATGAACTGGCTAACCCCGACGAATACGACGCCGTGGTCGTGATCAATCTCTGCGTGCCTACCGCGTCTGGGGTGCCCCTGGATCTGCTGCCCGATGAGATCGATGGTGTGCGGATCATTGGTATCGATGTCCCCGGCTTTGGCGTGCCAACTCATGCGGAAGCCAAAGATGTGCTCGCAGGCGCCATGCTGGGTTATGCACGCAAAGAGATCCAAGCTGGACCCGTCGCACGTCCCGTCGGTCTTGAGACGAAAACGAAAGAACCCAGCGTCGCTTTAGTGGGAGAAATCTTCCCGGTCGACGCCATCACCATAGGCCGCATGCTGCAGCCCATGGGCGTGAAGGCCGGCCCGGTCATTCCGACCCGGGAATGGCGCGAGCTTTATGCGGCACTGGATTGCAATGCCGTGGCCATGCTGCACCCGTTTTATGCCGCCACCGCGCGCGAGTTCAAGGCCGCAGGGCGTCCGCTATTGGGTTCTGCTCCCGTTGGCGTTGAGGGGACACGGGACTGGCTCACGCATCTGGGCGACGTATTGAATCTTCCGAAGAAGCAGATTGATGCGGCGGTGAACGCGCAGCTCTCTGCCATTCGCGGCGTGCTGGAGGCCAACCCTATCGACGCGCGCATTACCCTCTCAGGCTACGAAGGGTCAGAACTCATCGTCGCTCGATTGCTGATCGAGAGTGGCGCCAATGTGCGCTACGTCGGCACTGCCTGTGCCAAGTCAGACTGGTCAGCCCACGACTGCGAATGGCTTGAGTCACGGGGCGTGAGCGTCAAATTCCGCGCGTCACTGGAAGATGATCTGTACGCCATGGATACCTATGAGCCAGACATCGCAATCGGCACCACGCCGGTTGTGCAGCACGCGAAAGAGTTGTCGATTCCCAGCCTCTATTTCACCAACCTGATTTCGGCCCGGCCCCTGATGGGCGTCGCCGGCGCCGGGTCTTTGGCTGAGGTAATCAATACCGCTATCGCGGGCAAGGAGCGATTCCAAACCATGGAGTCCTTCTTCGCGGGTGTCGGTAGCGGTACGAAAACCGGGATCTGGACGCCTCAGATCATCGAGCGGCATGGCATGGGAGAGGCAAGCTAATGTTAGTCCTCGACCACGATCGTGCTGGCGGCTACTGGGGCTCTGTGTACATGTTCACGGCGGTCAAGGGCCTGCAGGTCATTATTGACGGCCCCGTGGGTTGCGAAAACCTGCCCGTGACCTCTGTGCTGCACTACACCGACGCGCTCCCCCCGCACGA
>JBELDB010000171.1:0-3219 GCA_042094525.1 Congregibacter sp.
GTGTCACGTTCAGCCTGCCCGCGAACTCAACGGAGATCATAAAAGCCCGCAAGGGCATGTAGGGTGGGTGTGAAGGGCTGCGGAATCAGTTCGGCACTGATACCCATTCATCGCCCTCTTCGAAGGGCAGCGCCAAGTGTTTATCAATCGCCACCGGGGCCTCGAGCTCGGGCTCGTAGAGCGCGGGCCGGCTCGCGGCAGCGTGCGCATTGAGCAAAGCCATCAGCTCCGACACTTTGTCGGGGCGCGCTTCAGCCAAATTCATCTGCTCCGTGGGATCTTCTGCAAGATTGAACAGCCACTGCTTCTCGGGGCGCGCGGCGATCTGCAGCTTCCAATCACCGTGACGAACGATGCGATTGTGGCCCGAAGACCAGAATAGCGTCTGCCGCGCCCATTGGGCGTCAGCCATCGCGCCCTCGGTCATCAGCGGTAACAAGTTTTCACCGTCGATCTCGCGATCTTGTGGAAGCGGTTGCTCCGCTGCTGCTAGCAGCGTCGGCATGACATCAATGTGCGCTACGGGGGTTTCAATCGCTCGACCGGCGGCGACACGGGCAGGCCATTTCACAAACAACGGCACGCGAATACCCCCCTCAAAGTAAGTGATTTTCCAACCTCGATACGGCGCGTTCACATCGGCAAGGCCCACATAACCAGCCCCACCGTTATCACTGGTGAAGATCACAATGGTGTTGTCGGCCAAGCCCTCCTCTTCCAGCGCAGCCATCACTCTGCCCACGCTGCGATCCAATGCACGGGTCATTGCCGCGTAAACCCGCAAGCGGTGCGGCTGGATATCACCCACCGCCTCATAGTCGGCGCGCGTGGCCTGCAGGGGCGTGTGAATACCCCAATGCGCGAGGTAGAGGAAAAACGGCCGGTTGCGGTTGGCCTTAATCACCTTGATCGACTCATCGGTCCAGTAGTCGGTGAGGTAACCGCCCGGCTCAAACAAATCGGCTGTGCCGCTGTTATAGGAATTGGAGTAGGTGAGCGCGGACCATAAAAACTGATCGATCGGATCAAAGTCGAGTTTGGCGTTCACCACGTTGGGATGATCTTCGGGCAGGTACAAACCGCTCGTCATCAGCAGACTCTCATCAAAGCCTTGCTCGTGAGCCGTCATGCCATTATCGCGGCCGAGGTGCCACTTACCGATATGCACCGTGTGATAACCCCGCGCCTTCAAAGACTCAGCGAGGGTAATTTCCTCGGGTGGCAGACCCTGAAGATCGAAAGAAGGCTTGGTCGCCGCTGCTTCAGCATCGAAGTGCGCGTGAGGCAGAGTCCGATCCATACCCGCCCCGACGATGGACACTGCGCGACCCATGGAAGGTGGCATTGGCGTATAGGCAAAGCCAGTGCGGCTCGGATATCTCCCCGTCATCAGCATGGCTCTGGAGGGCGCACAGGTAGCAGCACCCGAGTACGACTGAGTAAATACGGCGCCCTGTGCCGCGAGCGCATCGATATGCGGGGTCTGCAGGCGCCCGTCCGCCACGCCGCCACCAAAGGTCGATATATCGTTGTAGCCGAGGTCATCGGCCATGATCACCACAATATTGGGGGGGCGGTCTGCAGGCACACTGGCCGGCGCAGCCGGGCCTTCTTGCCACGCAATACTCCGGGGTGGACCGACCTGAGTCGTCGTAAGGGCACTGCGGACTTTGATGGCGGTCAGGATCGCAGCGCTGGGGTAGAGATACGCTCCGCCCGCCGCCACTGCCACCATCGCCACCACTGAAATGAGAAACTTGCGCATATCACCCGCTCGCTAGGACCCACAACTGCGAAGGCCATCTATTGGCATTTATACTGCCAATAGATGGGAGATGCAATTAGGGGGTAGCTTTGATTAGGAAGTGCTCGCAGCCAGCGCATCGCGCAGGGTGTGGGCGACTAACCAGAGGCGATCCTGGCCCCAGGTTTCCAATAACGGGTCACCTGAGGGCGCCAGCAAGCGAAAACTGGGGACACCCCACAATCCAGATGCGTACATGGCTTGTCGATTCTCCTCGAGGATCGCCTGCCAGCTCTCGTCTGATCGATGAGCCTGCGCTTCGGACCAGTCGAGGCCGGCGGCTTCGACCACCTTACGCAAGCCACGATCATTGTTGGTGTTCACACCCAGTTGGAAGGCGTGGCGGAGAAAACTGGAGCACAGTTCAACGCCTTTACCTTTTGACACAGCCCAGGGATACAAGGCATAACATCGGCGCGCGGGATCACCGATGGGGTCGAAAAAGTTACCGTAAGCAACTCCCGCTGCGTGGGCCTCCCGCGCCGCATCCATGAAGATATACATCCCTTTTTCACGCGTCGCCGGAACACCGCGCATGACCATCGGAAGGACGGGCCGCAGACTCAGTGTCACACCCGCTTCGCGGGCAAAGGCCACGGCGCGATCAAAAATGACCGCCGTGTACGGACTGCGCAAAGACGCGTACAGCTCCAGCGTGTAGTGCCCCGTATCGGGTTGGCCAGCAAGATCCACATCCGGACGCGGCGCGATCAGGGGGGCACCCGGTTGCGTATCGGCGCCCAGCGCAGCGAGCCGTTGCTCGAGGTGGTAGAGCCGATCAACACCCCAGTACCACTCACCCCCGTAATAAAACATGGCCCCGGAATAATGCTTCAGTTCGCGCCGCCTCGCGGTACCGGCCTCGATCGCAGAAGCCGCTGCTTCACTTGAGGTAGTGCCGCACTCTGCTGCCCACTGCGCCAGACTATCTGCATCATCACGCCACAGTGCCTCACTGACGCTAGCGGCTACCCGAGGAAAATCTGCGTTGGACTGCGCGGCGAGTATCTCCGCCGCCGTCTTTACAAGATCCGGGCTGGGCGCTTCAGGGTGATCAGGAAAAGTCAGCCCATAGCCCGGGGCGATCAAGTGTGAGTCGACCCGTGCCAGCCGTGCCAGCAACTCGGGCTCGGGGGCATTCTTGCCCTCTTGTCCACGAACCAGATGGCAGTGCAGCTCAATATCGTAGCGTGCCGCCAGCCGCTCCAGCATTTGTGCGGCAAGAGAACTGTAGCCCTCATCCACCTGATGAAAGTACTCAACCCGATGAGCGGCGCCGGCTTTGACGCGTGCCTGTTCCGCCTTGCGATGCCGCGCTGCAAACGCGGCTGGGCGAGACAGTCGCGTCATCACTCGAGAGGTCAGCCAGCGCATCAGGCGGCTGGGGTCCATGGTGGCCGCCCCGCCTTGCTCCT
>JBELDB010000172.1:0-3214 GCA_042094525.1 Congregibacter sp.
ATCGCCGAGGCGGTTTATCAGTCCACCGGTGTGCGGTTCAGGGATTTGCCACTGAATCCACCGAAGATCGTGGCGGCGCTGGCAGACAGCTAACCAGCTGCAAGTTGGTCAAATGCATCAGGGGTTGTCCGTTTCGGTGGCCCCTGACTCCAAATCTTCTTCAATAAATCGCAGGATGGCTTCCAGCGCGATTTCTCTTGGGAAGTCGTTCTGATCGGCAAAGATGGCCTGTGAGACTTCGTGCTGGCGCGCAATGGGCACCGACATGGCCCAGTGGTCGGCGTTAAAGAACCCGAGGATGGTCGAGCCGGGGATGACCTGATCGTAGAACACCAGCTGGCTGTCGTTACGGCCATCTTTGAGTGCAGCCAGCTTCTTGTGGGAGTGCTGTAGCCCATTGGAAATATTTTCCGGGTCGGGGAAGGACACCACCGAGTAGTAGCGGATGTGCTCGGGCAGTGTGTGTTCGGCAAACCAGGCATCGCGATTGGCGGGGCTCAAGGTCTCGAGTGCCTTGGAGTCCTTTTTCTCGCACTCGGCGCCGGGGATGAGCGTTAGCCAACGGAGCTGCTTTTCGTCGGCCTCGTCCGCCAGTGGTGACCCCCACACCGCGCCGGCATAGGAGACCACTGCTGCGACGCGATGCGTGAGCTCGGGGTACTGCACCAGAAACGCAAAAATATCGGGCAGGCCCTTGGAGTAGCCAAACAAAATGAGCGGTTGCTCGTCGTAGTCGGGACCCAACCCGGCCACGTACTCAGCAATCAGGCCAGCATTGGTCTCGGAGCTCGCAATACCCTCCACCTGAATAAACCCGGTCTCGTAGCCGAGGGTTGCCACGTGGTTTGGGGCCGAATTGTCATGATGAAGCCATGCCTTGACGCAGGAGTACGCGAGACCGGGCACCATCTTGCCCAGCAAATTGGTAGAAGAGGGGCTCAGGTCGACCGGTAAGCCCGTGGGTTCGGGTTCGTCATCGAACCTTACCAATGCGTCCTCGCAAGGTGTGTAATCCGGCAATGACTCGCCGTGATCCTCATTGGCAGCGCAAAAGATTTCCCGGAACCGCGCCCGCCCATCGGTCACGTTGTAGGTGTTGCCGGGCTCGAAAGACAATGGCTCGAGCGTGTAGGAAAAGGGGGTTTGCGGCTGACTGGAGCAGGCGGCCAGCGCAGCCCCAAACACAAACAGCCCGGCGATTCTGCCGAGGCGTTGCGCGGACACGCTAGCGCCCCACTGGGTCAGGAGGTTTTTCATGGTGTGGCGTCGTGAGTCGATTCGAGAGCCGGGTGCCACTCGGGTAGCCAGCGAAGCTGATCAATATCGGAGAGCGACACGGGCGACTCGCTGAAGAAGAAAACGGCACGGTAACCATCAGAGTAGTAGGGGTCAGGTGTTAAGTTGTAATACGTATCCTCCTCGGTTGAAACGCGCGAACCCGCGACATAGCCGACGCCGCTGAGAGCCTCGGAGTAGGCGAGATCGCCCATCAGACCATCGCGAGTGTGATCAACATAAGGGTCGATGGCATGGGTGGTGATGGTACGCTTCTGGAATTTGACACCAATGTCCCGGCTGATCTGCCCGACATACACTTCCTGACCCTGAAAGTTATAGGGCGCCCGCCAGAGTCGCATGTGGTTGCGTCGACTCACTGAGTTACGTGCCTTTTGTACGCCAACGTCCTGTGATCGCCCGTATAAATAAAGAGGGCTGATAGGTGAGTAAAGATATTGGCTGCCAAAGAAAAAAGAGCGTGTTGTCTTCATCGCCGACTTCATGTGGTTCACTTCAGTCGCATGCCAGCCTTGCCTAACCAGTCCTGACCAAATAGCTGCACGCGTGCCCACAAAGACAATATTGAGCGGGTCTCCTTCCTTGGTTCCGGCTTTATTGACGGTACAGCAGGGTTCCTCTCTGAGTCTTGCCTGAAAGGCGGCGACATCCTCGATATTTTCAAATTCTGGATAGAGTGCGTCGAGGTCCACGTACTCAAAGTCGGCGTTGAGCCCCGGGATTTTCGCGGCAAAATTAAAGTTCAACAGCAGGTCATCACCCAGCAGGTCGATGTTCACGCTTTTGAAGCCCTCGTCGAGGTTGGTGAAGACATAGCCGCTTACCGTGGTACCCGCCTCGACAGGATTTGCAAACTCCATCTCCTGAAAGAAGATGTCCATTTCCCTTTTGGTCTCTTTGGAGCCCGCATGGCGTAAGTAAGCTGCCTCGGCGGGTGAGATATAGGCGTCATCGACTGCGTGTCGCAGCATGATGAGGTCTTGCCCGGTTTGATTCTCGACCTTGATCCACACGGGTTGCACATGGGAGGCATACAGATCCGTGCCAAACAGTTGCTCGGCGTCGGCTGACGAGGGGACCGCGACTGTCACGGTGGCGCCGTCCCGGCTGACCGACTTGCTCTCGGCTTCAAACACAACCTGATTGGCAGGGATCGGTTCCTGCCAGTAAGGGGTGCAGGCAGTTAAACCAGACAGTGCCAACACCGCGCCACATAAGCGGACGCCTGTGCGGAAACTGAAGAGCAGTACAGATGCAAATTGCGCCATCACCATAACGCGATAGTACTGGATAACCCTGCCAGAGTTGAAGACTGGGCGAGACGGCGTTGGTGTTTTCGCTGCGCTTGGGTATGGTGTTTTCAGGAGCAACAGCAGGGGCAGGGAGCGCCACAGCATTCACGTTACACAACTCAATAAGGGGAAGAGAATGAAAAAGTGGTTACTGGTTTGTTTGATGTTTGTCACACCGCTAGCGCTGGCCGATGGTCACGGTGATCTGGGGCTTGAGAAGCGACAGCCAGATGCGCCCATGAATGTGACCTCGGTGGTACTAGGAGAGGACGTCACTTCGGTGAGTGCCGAAGGCGATATGGAGGGGTATGGCATGGTGTATGTCACTTATCACCTCAGCTACAACGCGGCGCGCACGGGCGGCACCGTTGATGGGCAAGGTCGCGGTTTTACGCCCGACGGCTACGCGTCGGGTCGTTTCCAGGGCTTCTGGGAGCTGGTTGACGGTGTGGTCGTGATGCGCAACGTGGTGAACATCACCGACAACACCATGAATCTCGATGTTATCAAGTTCAACCCGCTTACTAGAGAGCTGGTGGTGCAGGCCTATATTTTGAAGTAAGCCCGCGACTGCGCATAAAAAACCCCGCTGCTGCGGGGTTTTTTATGGCTTGTTATCTCATCGG
>JBELDB010000173.1:0-3204 GCA_042094525.1 Congregibacter sp.
CATTTCTGTTGTGTACGCGAGGCAGCTCATACAGTCATCTCCCCAGCGGGCCGCAGATTCTGTGATCACCGTCAGCGAAGCATGGTCGATATTATTGAGTTTTCTTATCTGGCGAGTCACTAAGTGCGTCCCTCTGCAAAACCCCCAGCATTCACCGCATCTAGGAGCTGCCGGTGAGCAGGGAGATGTTGAGCGAATTGATGGCTCTGTCGCTGCACCTCATCAAATAAGCTTCTCGCTTTCTGGGTTCTCGCCTTAGCATTGCGATAAATAGATGGCTGAACGCCACTACTGAAACCCATGCCGTAGAGCACGTATTGATAACTGGCCGAAGGAAACATCTCGTCGACCCGAGCTTCGTCCTGATGCCATGGGCATCGGAACCGCCAGTCCTTAAGTTTCTTTGCGAGGCCTGCAGGCATGGAGTTGGTGCTTTGATGCTCTCGCCAGTAGTGAGTGTCTGTCCGTTGTGACAAGGCGTAATGTAGCTTGAGAAATTCGATAATTTGCTGCCATCGTCCAGAGAACTCCTCATTAAACTCAGCAGCAGCGCCTTCCATATTGACGCCCAGACGTGGAATGTATTCTGCAAGGCGGCGCGCACTGAGTTCAACAAGTACCAGCGCCGACGCCTCCAAGGGCTCTACAAAACCGGCTGACAACCCGATGGCGACGCAGTTTTTCTCCCAGAACCGGTGACGATATCCCGGCTCAAATTCGATGAGTCGCAGCGACTGCTCGATGGCGTCGGCTGGCGTATTGGTATCCCGAAGATAGGTGCGGAGAGCCTGCTCGACACTGGTTTGATCTGTGTGCCGAGATGAGAATACCGCCCCAACACCCCGTCGGTGCTGGAGACCTATATCCCAAAACCAACCTGCGTGGTGCGCTGTGGCTTTGGTCGTAGTGGCGATGGCTTCATTGGGGTCGGCATAGGGCACTTGCACAGCGAGTGCTCGGTCGTTAAATAGTGTGTCCCGCTGCGATGACAGCGGCACACCATAGTGCTCGCCGATAAGCAGGCTGGAAAGCCCACTGCAGTCCACATACAAGTCCGCAGAGATGTGTCCCGCGCTGGTTTCGAGCGACAAAATGTTGCCGTTGGCGTCGGCGTTCACCGCTGAGACGTCAGCGAGCGTATGCGCGACACCCAGCTTGGTAACGCCATTGGTCTTGAGGAGGCCGGCAAACCTTCCCGCATCCAGGTGATATCCATAGTTCAGAGTAAAGGCATACTCAGGAATCTGTATTTGCTTCGGGGCCAGGCCGTGCTCGCAGGTTGCATACTGCGGCGTAACACACTTTGCGAAACTTCCATCACCTAACTCGCCGGCGTTCCAGTAATCTGCGAGGTTAAGCTCGCTGAATCCATGGGGCAGGCTGAAAGGGTGGTAATAAACCTCGCCATCACCGGAGACCCAATTCTCGAAGCGGGTACCCTGTTTGAGTGTGACTGAGCAGGTTTTCATAAACTCGGTCTCAGAGATCCCGATCTTCAGCAGCGTGGATCGCATGGACGGCCAGGTTCCCTCACCCACGCCAATGGGAGGGGTGTTGGGTGATTCCACAAGACTGACTCGAACTCCCGCATCGGGATCATACTCGGCTGCAAGAATGTTCGCCGTTAGCCAGCCCGCGGTGCCGCCGCCGAGTATCACGATGTGTTTTGCGGTCTGAGTCATCAGTGGTTGCCGATAAGGGATGAGTGCCCGAAAGGCCCAGTTTAACGTGTTTATAAAACGCAAAAACCGCTCAGACGAGCGGTTTCAAGCAAGCTACTAGATGCGTTAATAGGTGTAGCGGAATCCAAGGTTGAACCGAGCGCCAATTTGCCCCACGCCGTAAAGTTGCAGGGGGTCACGGCCATGAGTGCGCCAAGTCTCGTTGGTGATGTTGATGCCCTCAGCAAAAATGGTGAGACCGTCGGTGATCGCATACTGAGCACTGGCGTCCCACTGTTCATATTCTTCCTGGTAACCCGGCTGCGTCACGCCTCCTGTGAAGTAAGTATCGCGCCAGTTATAGGCGGCCCGCAAAGCCACTCCATAACCCTCGTAAAACAACACAATATTACGGGTGTCACTCAAGCCAGGAAGTGCAAACTGCGGGTCGTCTGAGAAGCGATCGAAGGTGGCGCTGCCGTCAGCCAGCGTCATATTGACGATAAAGCCTAGTCCGCTATCGCCGAACGTGTGTTGCCACGCCATCTCCCAGCCGTCGATATTAGCCTCTTCGTCAGAGTTGATGCGCGTGTCTACGTCGTAGTAGGCGGGGCCATCACGACCGGGGACACCCGTGATGGTTTGCGTGGCGGCGTCGACGCCCGGTTCATTGGGGAAGCGCGTGAAAATAAAGTCGCGAATATCGGCATTCGATGCCGTGATACCCAGCTCATCGATTGCCGCCTGATAAAGTGGTCCGAGGGCGGGGTGTGCCAGGTCGGGAAACAGTACAACGTCCTCTTGCTCACCCGAGGTCACAAAATTGACAACAGACTTGTCGAAATAGCCAACCGATACATAGCTGGCATCACCGTAGTACCACTCCAGTGAAAAATCGATATTTTCGGATTCGTGGGGCAGCAACCCGGGATTACCTACGGTGCCATCCGCAATGTGCTCGCCCTCTACAACCCGGAGTACTTGTCCTACCGAGAGGTTGCCGCGCAGATCACCGTAGCTAGGACGCGCGATGGTCTCGCTGTAAGACGCCCGGAAGATGACGTTGTCGACGATTTCGATATCAAAATCGATGTTGGGCAGGCTCGCATCGTACTGACCAGTCAGTCCCGTAGCGATCGCTTCGTCAGACTGTACCGCTGTAAATTCATTGGTCGACGCCCACTCGATACGGGTGTAGGACAGTGATTCCGCGCTGGATGTCACATCGGTCTCTTCATAGCGGTAGCCAATCCGGAAGTTGAAGGGCCGATCGAAGAGGTCGCCCATATAGCTCAGCTGCAGGAAGGCGGCCCAGGTTTCCTCCCGGAATTGATTCCCGAAGCCCGGGTCCAGATCCGCACAGAAACCGGTGCCGCAACTCCCTACGACTCCTTGGGCGGGAGCGAGATACATGGGGTCATCTGGCGACAGCGCTTCAAGTTGCTCAGCGCGACCCGCAATATCGCTCATATTAAAGATGAAGAAATTGTTGGTCACTGAACCGCCACCGTCCAACTCGGCGTAAATCCCCTTCAAGGAAGCC
>JBELDB010000174.1:0-3162 GCA_042094525.1 Congregibacter sp.
CAGTGGTGCCGAGGATCATGGTGTAGTCGCGGTTAAAAGCGGCCTGCACATAGAAACGACCCAGCCCTGGAATCTGGAAGATGGTCTCAACAACAAATGAACCTGCCAGCAAACCGGCAAAAGCCGGGCCGAGGAAAGCAATCACGGGAATCAGGCCGCCGCGCAGTGCGTGCTGCGTGACGACTCGCCATTCCGGAAGGCCTTTGGCGCGCGCGGTGCGAATGTAGTCCTGGGAAAGAATTTCAAGCATGCCGGCGCGGCTCAAACGCGCGATGTAGGCGGCATAGGCCGAGCCCAAAGTCACAGCGGGCAGGATTTTATCGCCCGGAATGTCGCCCCAGCCGGTAATCGGCAGCCAGTCTAGCCAGATACCAAACACGAGTACCAATAGCGGCCCCAGCAAGAAAGACGGCATACAGATGCCAATCATGGCAAGGCTCATCGGCACGTAATCTTGCGCGGTATTGGGTTTTAACGACGCGAACACGCCGGCGGTCACCCCGATCACGAGGGCGATGATCAGTGCATAAAGCCCCAGCTCGGCAGTGACGGGCAGGCCCGCGAACAGAATTTCGTTCACGCTACGGCCCGGGTATTTAAAGGAGGGCCCTAGATCACCCTGTGCCAGGTCACCGAGGTAGGCAAAGTATTGCTCGTGTAATGGCAGATCGAGCCGATACTGGGCTTCCAGCGCTTGCTTGACCTCGGGGATGACCACTTTCTCCTGATCAAAGGGACCGCCGGGTGCAGAGCGCACCAGGAAGAAGGTGGCGGTGATGACCACGAAGATCACTGGCAGCGCCTGCAGGATGCGGATGAACAGAAAGCGCAGCATCAGCGGAGCGCCTCCGGCAAGGTGCGGCCCGGCACCAGCTTCACGTATTTGAGATTCAGCGAGTCCATGAGGTTGGAGTAGAGGCCTTCAACACTGGGGTGAATCAGGTGTTTGCTGGTGTAGGTGTAGATGGGAATGATCGGCATCTCTTCCATGAGCATGGTTTCTGCTTCTGTGAATAGGGCGTAGCGCTCTTCGCGCGTCTCTGCCTTGGGTGCCTTATAGAGGATCAGGTCATCGTATACGGGGTCGCTGTAGTTGGTGTTGTTGTTGCCCCCGTCGGTGATGAACAAATCGAGGAAGTTGTTAGCGTCCACGTAGTCGCCGATCCATCCACGGCGCGCGATTTGAAAATCGATCTGTGTGACCGAGTCGAGGTAGACCTTCCATTCCTGGTTGGTGATCGTGATATCGATACCCAGCTCGGATTTCCACATTTGCTGGATAGCCACGGCAATTTTCCGGTGACCCTCGTTAGTGTTGTAGAGAATCTCGAGCCCCGGCCACCCCTCGCCATTGGGGTAGCCCGCTTCGGCTAGCAGCCTGCGTGCCTCCTCGGGATCGTAGTCAAACAGCTTGGGAGGGAAATATCCCAGCGTGTCGGGGGGCGTGATCGAGTAAGCCGCTACAGCGGTTTCTTGCAGCACCGTGCGAACGAGCTTTTCACGGTCAACCGACATTGCCAAGGCTTTGCGTACTCGCACATCGTCGACCGGCGGGCGCTTAGTGTTGATCAGGTAGTAATAGGTACCGAGGTAGGGGGCCTGCACGTAGGGCGTGTCGGGCATGTCGCGGTAGAGCGGGATCTTGTCGAGCGGTACGACCTGTGTGTAATGCAACTGCTCAACGCGGAACATGCGTTCCTCACTGACCACGTTCTCCATGGGATAGAACACCACGGCGTTCAATGACACTTTGTCACGATCCCAGTAGTGCTCGCTTTTTTCGACGATGATACGGCGGTTAAGCGACCACTCTGTCAGCGTAAACGCGCCGTTGCTAACGATATTGCCGACCCGGGTCCAAGGCGTGTAGCGATCGGTCATTTCGCCAAACTGCATAAGCGTTTCGGGGTGCACCGCGAAGGTGCTGTAGTGGTCCATGAGCTGAACAAAGTAGGGCGTCGGCGCGTTCAGGGTCACCTCAAGGGTGGTGTCATCAAGGGCCTTCACGCCCACGTCATTGAAGTCTGTAATCTCGCCCTTCAGATACGCCTCGGCGTTGACCAACGGGAAGAGCATGTACGAGTACTCGTTACCCGTCATCGGGTGCAGCGCGCGGTTCCAGCTCCACACGTAGTCACCGGCGGTCACTTGCTCACCGTTGGACCACTTGGCTTCAGGGTTCAGGTAGAAAGTGATCACCCGACCCTCGTCGCTGAACTCCCATCGCTCTGCGACGCCTGGCTCAGGCTCCAGGGTGATGGGGTTCTTCACTGCCAGGCCTTCGAACAGCGCGCGGATGATGTGGTTCTCGGGAACGCCGGTGACCACATGGGGATCAAGACCCTGCGGCTCAGTGCCATTACCATAGTGCAGCACGCCGTCACGGTTACCGCTTACAACATTACTCTCGCCGCCACCGCAGGCGGTCAGCAGCGCCAGTAGTGCGCACCACAACCATGAGCGGCCTGATGAGAGAAAAGTGAGGGTGGTGGATTGTCGCGACCGTGTCGCGTGGCGTAGCGTCCTGGCCGCGCCTGAGAGGGGGTGTTTCAAAGCCGGTTTCCTGCCCAGAGAATGTGCGTATGCTACCGGAGTTTCGGTGTTGATGAGAGTGCCAATATTGCCCCCCATAGACCCCAACGGGCAGGCGAGGCTTTGATAAACTGGATCCCGGAGAGCCAGTGTTGCTGGCTCACAATGCTTGCCACCCCATGACGGCCCGATTACGCCCATGACAGTCAGAACCCGCGTCGCACCCTCGCCAACTGGTGACCCCCATGTGGGTACCGCATATATGGCGCTGTTTAATCGCTGTTTTGCGCATGCTCAGGGTGGGCAATTTATCCTGCGCATTGAAGATACTGACCAGGCGCGGAGCACGCCCGAGGCCGAAGCAAAAATTTTTGAGTCACTGCGTTGGTTGGGCTTAGATTGGGACGAGGGCCCCGATGTGGGCGGCCCGAAGGGGCCCTATCGCCAGAGCGAGCGGGCCGATATTTACAGCGGCTATGCCTGGGCATTGGTAGAAAAAGGCCACGCCTTTGTGTGCTATCGCACTCCCGAAGAGCTAAATGACCTCAGAGAAGCGCGCCGTGAGGCGGGCAAGTCGACCGCCTTAAAGCCCTCGGATCTGCTCTTGTCTGAAGATGAGCAGGCGGCGCG
>JBELDB010000175.1:0-3139 GCA_042094525.1 Congregibacter sp.
CATCTAAAGTAGATTTTGGCCTCTGGTACGACTTCCGTAATCCGGAGCCCTGGCAGATTGATTTTGAGCAGTTTTATTCCGAGCGGCTGGATCAGATCGCGCGGGCCGAGACGATGGGTTTTGACTCGGTATGGTTAACCGAGCATCACTTTTGTGATGATGGCTACACGCCTTCACCACTGGTCATCCATGCGGCCATTGCGGCACGCACTGAGCGAATGCGCCTGGGCACCAACTTAATGCTGTTGCCGCTTGCCGATCCAGTGAGGATGGCTGAGGATGCCGCGACGCTCTCTTTGATTTCCGGGGGGCGTTTCGATCTGGGTGTTGGCATTGGCTACCGGCAACTAGAATTTGATCAGTTTGGTCGCAAGATTTCACACCGTCCCAGCCTCGTTGAAGAAGGCATAGAAATTCTTCGGCGAGCCTGGTCGGGAGAGCCCGTCAATTTCGAGGGCAAGCGCTTCGCCGTCGGTGATCTTAAGATCACCCCTAAACCCAAGCGGGCTCCGCGGGTGCTATTGGGGGGCATGGCACCGCCCGCGATTGACCGCGCCGCGCGGATTGCTGACGGATTCCTCTGCACCGGCGGCATCGGGATGGATACTTATGTGGAGTGCCTGGAGGCTAACGGCAAGTCACCCGAGGAGGGGAACATCATTCTCGGCTGCTGGGCCATTATCGCTGAAGATCCCGAGGCGGAAGCTGAGCGCGTTGGCGATTACGTGTTGTATCAATCCAACGAATATATCCGATGGGGCGCCTTTGGTCCTCCGGACCAGACCCCGTTATTCCCCGATGCCCGAACGGCCATAGAAAATGGGCTTTACGAGTTGTGGGACGCCGACATGGCCGTCGAGAAGCTGAGTGCCTTGATCGAGCAGTATCCTCAGATCTCTGATATCCACTTCTGGGCGCAGTTCCCCGGGGAGAGCGTGGAGTCCGGTGATCGGCGGATGGCTTATATCGCCGAAAAGGTGCTACCGAGGCTGCGATAGAGGGGTCTCTGAACGTTACAGGTTTGTCGCGTGACGACTCAGTTTGGCGACAGATTGAGCTGTGGCGATTAGGTTTCCGCTGTCATCATGTATGTCGGCCTCAAGAAATGCCGTTTTAAAAGTAGCCCGCTTGACCCGGCCTGCGGTGCGCAGTGGTTGTTGACCGCGGCAGACGCCGACGAATTGGGTGCTGATGTCGAGAGAAGCGACCCCGGCAATCGTCTCGTCGGTGCCAAACAGCGCGTGTGACATGGCAGCGTCTAACATGGCCGTCACGAAGCCACCTTGTACTACATCTCCAGAGTGGCAGTAATCCAAAGGAACGTTGAAGGTAAAAATGGCTTGCTGTGGATCCATGTCCAGCTCGATGATGCTACCGCCCAGCAATTTGATGAAGTCGGGGGCCATCGCATTGAGTTGCTCAATGCGTGTGTGGGGGTCAGTCATGGTACGGTATCCGAGGTTTATCGAGGCGCGCAGTGTAGCGGGAAATCATCAGCAGGACTCAGAAAATGAGGCAGATCTGCCGCCCGATAGTCCGGGAGCCTGTAAGTGGCCCTCCGGACCGCCGTGTCCCTCTTCAGCTGCGGCGGGATGACGGACATGGGTAATTTCTCAACCCTCATTCATTTATCCGATTGCCAGTGCGAAGGGTTGGTCGTGCCGGATTGGTCGATTCAGTCGGGTGATAGCTGGTGTGTGTTCGGACGCAATGGCTCAGGGAAGCAACTGATTGATCAGTTATTGGTGGGCGAGATCATGCCGTCCCGGGGCGTTGTCGAGAGGGCGCTTACTCCAGATCAGATCGCGCTCATTTCCTTTGAACGGCAGCAGGCGACTTACGAAGAGGAGTGGCGGCTCGCAGCAACGGACATCATTCCGGAGGACGAGTGGGGCACCCGTGTTGCTGAGTTTTTGCCCCAAGAGCGCCTAGAAGACCCCCTCATCGATCAACTGAACATGCGTCATCGTCTGCAGGCCTTCTATCGCGAATTGAGTACGGGTGAAAGTCGCAAGCTCATGGTGCTCAAGGCACTGCTCGATGAGGCTGAGCTGCTTATTTGCGATAACCCTTTTGACAGTCTTGATCAGGGCACAGTGCAAGCGTTGAGCGAGTCATTTCGGTTGGCTGTGGCGTCGGGTGTCGCCGTGATACTGCTACTCAGCAATCGCTCCGATATTCCCGGGTGGGTAGAGAAGTTCGGTCATGTAGATGCCGGGCTGCTCACGGCGTTCGCGGGTGCGCGCGATGCGCAATTGGCTCAGCTGGAGGCGGCCATCGGCACAGGCGCCATCGTCCAGCCGGGAATTCCTGAGGATGCCATTCGGCTCGACGCCTATGACGCGCCTTACATTGCGGATCTCAACCAGTGCACGGTTCGTTACGGAGAACGAAATGTGCTCGACGCGCTCACGGTGAGGGTTGAGCCCCTGCAGCATACCCTGGTGACCGGGGAAAACGGGGCGGGCAAATCGACCTTACTGGGGTTGATCACAGGTGACTGTATGCAGTGCTTCAGTAACGATGTCACCGTATTCGGTCATCGGCGGGGCAGCGGTGAGTCGGTGTGGGATATCAAGCGCCAGCTTGGACTGGTCAGTAACGATCTCCATCGACGCTACACGGTGCGCTGCGATGCCCTGTCGGTCGTCTGCTCTGGATTTTTTGACTCGATCGGGCTCTACGATACCCCGACGGAACCGCAGATTCGCCTGGGGCGGGAATGGCTGCGGGCGGTGGATATGGCGGATGATGCCGAGACACCGTTCCAATCACTGAGCTATGGTGAGCAGCGACTAGTGCTGATCGCGAGAGCGATGGTGAAGTCGCCACTGTTGTTGGTGCTCGACGAGCCCACCCAGGGGCTCGATGAGCTGAATAGAGAGCGGATTTTGGGCTTTATGTCCGCCATAGAGGCCCGTCAGCACAGCACGCTTTTATTTGTGAGTCACCGCCAGGATGAGTTTTTGCCGTTATTCAAGCAGCACATTCACCTGACGCTGAATCTCTAAAACGCAGAGAGACCTGTTTGACTGCGCCCGAGAATGAGGGCGTGCACATCGTGCGTGCCTTCATAGGTGTTGACCACTTCTAGATTCGCCATGTGACGCATGATCGGGTAGTCATCCGAGATGCCGTT
>JBELDB010000176.1:0-3116 GCA_042094525.1 Congregibacter sp.
CGGTGAAGACGCCCTCGCCGATGTGATGAATAGGACTGGTCTTGCCGTGCATCACTTTGGAGGCGCGCACAATCTGGCCACCGAAGACTGAACCAATACTCTGCTGACCCAGACAAATCCCGAAAATCGGTAACTCGCCGGCAAAATGCTCAATCACCGCCTTAGAAATCCCTGCTTCGTTGGGCGAGCAGGGGCCGGGGGAAACGCAAATGCCGGCAGGCGCCTTGGCTTTGATCTCGCTCACAGTGATGGCGTCGTTGCGATGCACCTCCACTTCTGCGCCAAGCTCCCAAAAATACTGGACAACGTTCCAGGTAAAGGAGTCGTAGTTGTCGATCATGAGGATCATAAAATAGCGTGCTCATCTGTTGGCGAGATCAGACTCCGCTTTTTACGCGAAAACATCACGAAATTCAGTAAAATTCGGTAAATTCGCCGCATAAAATCATAAAATGCATCTAAATGCGCCCAAAATCGAAAAAAGTGGCTGCAACGCGCCCCAACTGCCCATCAGCGGGACAGCGGTACGTCCGCATCCAGGCAACGCCGGCCACCACTGCAGATCGGGAATTGGGTCTCAAGGTCGAGGCATTTCTGCATTGTCTAAGGACCGATGACCAAGTAACGTGAGATGGAAACTGATCGCTACAGCCGGCTGCGTTCTAAGCGTTTCCGCTATAAATAATGGTAGTGATTACTCACTTTTAACGATAATTCACCCTATTGTTCGCACACTTACTTGCAGAATCCCTGCATTAGGGTGGCCACATGCCCAATGCAGGTTGGAATAATGACCACCCTTGCGGCGTCAATATACACTGGCGACCGGCAACACCCGGTGTTACCGTCTCGCTCCTTATTTTTTGGGTCACTCAATAAAGCTCACTTAACATGCGTCAACTTACTACCATCTCTGCAACGTTCGCGCCAATCCTCAAGCCTTTGGTTGCGTCGGCTGTTTGTCTTTTGCTGCTTCCAGTAGCCGCTACGGCGAGCACCATTTTCGAGTTTGGGGGTCATACCTATCGTATCGTGACCGACACCACGGACTGGGAAACTGCGAACCTCCGCGCTGGCGAAATGTCGCTTAACGGTCAAGCAGGTTACTTAGCACGAGTCGGCTCACAGCTAGAAAACTGGGCTTTGCTGGAGGCTCTGGCAGCCCACGTGACTAGCGAGCAATTGGAAGCGTCGGTTCCCGATGACGGTTCTGAAGTCCCCTTTGTGTGGCTGGGTGGGTCGGACATCGCACGAGAAGGCACCTGGACCTGGTCCAACAACGGTGATCAGTTCTGGGAAGGTGACTTCAACGGCACACCGAAAAACGGCCTATATTCCAACTGGGGCGTGCAACCTGACAGTGCTACCGGTGCCGAGGACGGCTTGGCAATGGCCCTCGGTGATTGGCCTGAGCCCTTCTATGATCTGGGCGCTTTGGGCGAATGGAACGACCTCAATATCGACAATTCACTCATTTACATTGTTGAGTTCGACAGCGTCACCGACCTTGAAATTGCTATCGATCAACCTATCCGAAACGGAGTGCATTCCGGCATTGGTATGGTAAGAGGCTGGGCAGTGTCCAGCGAGCCCATTGAGCGGGTCGAGGTCTATGTTGACGGTGCTTATCGTTTCGATGTCCCGCATGGCGATCAACGCAAGGAGCTTACGAAGCGATTCCCGGATAACGAGCGCGCCGGAGAGTCCGGTTTTTCTTCCGCGTTTAACTGGAATCAGTTGGGCTCAGGAGAACATCAAATCACTATTCGCGCCATCGACACCTTCGGGTCGAGCGTTGAGCGGACGTTTGACTTCGCTGTCACGACTTTCGACAAAGGCTTCATTAAATCCAGCGATGTCTTCGAACTGGGTTGGTCATCAATCAGCGGCATGGGCGACAGCTTTGTCATCCGTGACGCACTCGTTGACGGCGTTTACTATGACATTGTGCTGCAGTGGCAACCGCGGTCTCAGAACTTCGAAATCATCGGCATTCACAGTCAGAGCTCTGGAGACTAATCGGGCCTCTTCAACCAGTCTGTTCTGCTCCAGTGCGGCCATCACACTCGTAGCGTCTCGGTAGCGCACTCTCTAGTTGCGCTGCCGCCTCAACACTGATGCGCCAAGGGCGCGCCTGATCACCCGAGAGGGCCACGCCATCAACCCCCGTTACACATCGCCACGGCCCTGAGCATAGCTCGCGCCTTGTTCAACGTCTCTTCCCACTCAGATACCGGCACTGAATCGGCCACCACGCCGGCGCCTGCCTGAATAATCACTTTCTGATCCATCACCAGCGCAGTTCTGATCGCAATGGCGGTATCCATTTCCCCCGCCCAGGAAACGTAGCCCACTGCCCCGCCATAAACGCCCCGTTTGACTGGCTCTAGCTCGTCAATGATCTCCATTGCCCGTATCTTGGGCGCACCACTCAAAGTCCCAGCCGGCAAGGTTGCTCTCAACGCATCAATCGCACCAATATCAGAGCGAGCACTTGCCGTCACATTTGACACAATATGCATCACGTGGGAATAGCGCTCCACGACCATGTTCTCTGTCAAGGTGACCGAGCCGGGTTTTGCTACGCGGCCTACATCGTTCCGACCAAGGTCGATCAGCATAAGATGCTCGGCGAGCTCTTTTTTATCACTGAGCAAATCCGCCTCTAAGGCCTGATCCTCAGCATAGGAGGCACCCCTTTTACGGGTACCCGCGATCGGCCGGACTGTGACTTCACCCGCTTCGAGCCTCACCAAAATCTCTGGCGAAGAACCCACAATCTGGAACTCGCCCACATCCACAAAATATAAATAGGGCGATGGGTTGAGGTTTCGCAGGGCTCGGTAAAGCGTCAAGGGCGATTGAGTGAAAGGCACGGTCATACGTTGTGATGGCACAACCTGCATAACGTCACCCTGAAGAATGTAGTCCCTAACGCGGGCCACCCACTCTTCGAAGGTTTCCTGCTGGGTCGAGAATTCGACAGACTCCTCTATGCTCGCTGTATCGCGCGGCGCGAGGGAGATCGGCTCCAAGGGAGATATCGGCCGAGACAACTGCTCCTCCAGCACATCGAGGCGCGATATGGCTTCAGCGTAGGCAGCTTCGTTACCGGT
>JBELDB010000177.1:0-3101 GCA_042094525.1 Congregibacter sp.
ATACGTCGGTGGGGACAATGCGCTCGGCGATGGATTGATTCAGCATGCCCATGTAGAGCGAGTGGTGAGAGTGCAAAGCACCTTTAGACTCACCGGTGGTGCCGCCGGTATAGAGAATCAGTACCGGGTCTTCCCCGGTGACTGCTGCAGACGCCGTGGGTTCCGCGTCGCTCGCTCCGGTGATCAATTCTTCGTAGTCGCAGTCGGTGGCGGCAGTGAACACCAGCGTTTCGGCGATCTTCGCTGTGCTTGCCAAGTTACTAACGAGTTCCGCATATTCTTCGGAACCGATCAGGACACTTGGCTCGCCATCCTCGAGGATTCGGGCCATCTCGGGTTCGCTGAGGCGCCAATTCAAGGGCTGGGCAATCAGCCCGCAGCGGGCGCAGGCGTAGAACACCTCCATGTACTGGATGCAATTCTTCGACAGAATGGCAACGCGATCACCCTTGCTGAGCTGGAGCTGATCACAGAGGCCATTCGCAAGTCGCTTAATCCGCTCGTCGAGCGTCCCAAACGACATGCGTCGATCGTTGGGGATATCAATTAACGCCTCCCGCTCAGGGTCGAGCAGAGCGGTTTTGGAAGGGATGCGACCGAGGTTCACTGCAGCGCCTTAATAAGCGCTATCGAGGTCGATATGGCGTCTAACGATTTTCCAGTCACCGCTCAACTGCGCTACCTGGTCGCGGTAGACGCCAGTGGTTAACAGCTTGGTCTCAGCGTTCTCAGTTGCGAACAAGGTTAGATAAGACGTCACCGCCAGCGTGTCACCCGACGCGTCAAACATGATGTTGGTAATGTCGTGTCGACGGACATCAGTCTGAGTCGACTTGGCGCCACGGTAAAGTTCCATGATGCTGTCGCGACCCTCAAATGGACCGACCAGGTCGCCACCCGCGATTTGCATGCTCATGATGGCGTCGTCAGCGAAGCAGGCGGCGAGTGCGTCGAGATGCCCCTCGTCGTAGTAGTAAGCCATTCGGGTCAGCAGTTCAGAGATGGCGAGGTGGTCTTCGACTGATGGCATGTTTGGAGTCCTCTGCAGGCAAATTCTTTATGGTTTGGACGCTCTTGGACGCATCCACTTGTTCCGAACAAGTCTTCGCACTTTAGGCCATCAAGGTGGTGGGGATCAACAGAGCGGGCTGCGGACAGCGAGAAAACACTTCGAACCTAATGACTGGGCGCGCTTGGCTCAATACCGTGGGCTGCAAGCATGACGTCGGGCACCGGGCAATCCATCACTGCTGCCATTGCCCGGACCAGCGTCATTTCGATGTCGCTGATGTTTCCGTCATCAGCCGCAACTGCCGCCATCGCTTTCAGAACCGACACTTTCAATAGCGGGTAGCACTCTGCCAACGTATCGATTGCCTCCCCAAATCGGGAAATCGTCAGTGATCCAGCGTCGGGCAGGGTAAGGGGTAGTTCAAGGAAGGTGGCGCCCCGAGAAAAAGCTCGCTCGGTATCTTCCTCTGTGAGTTTTGCCAGAGTGCCGAGTGCAACGCTGAGCTCTCCGGTGACTGCATTGAGTGACTTGTATCGGGGGCGAGCAGGGCGGGCATTCAGGAACTCGGGGTCGAGATAATGACGCAGTATTTGAAACAGACACCACTCTGCCAGAGTGGTCTTGCCATCAGCGCTGATCCAGCTCAGTAGCAGTTCGCGAAAGGTACGATACTGGGTCTCTGACAGTCCGCGGAGAGTGAGGAGGCAGAGTTCCAACACGTGCAGGCGCTGTGCCGGTGCGCGTGATCGCAGGGGCTCGCGCCAGCGCCGAACCGTATCGGCAAGACCGTCGATATTTGCCGCCACTAACGCCTGTTCCTGAGTATCTTCGTGCTGGGGATCCCAGACCAATGCCAGCACCACTGCCATCGCGCCGAGAGGGTTCTGGGTTTGCTCTAATAACTGGCTGGCGTCATCGGTCTGATCGTTGGAGGGGCTTGCACTGGATTCAGGTGCCGACGCGGCGACTGCCGTTGCTGCGACTGCGATCGCCCCGAGAGTGGCTTGTCGACCTGGGTCGTCTGAAGGCTGCTCTGGCGCGTCATCGATCAGTGTGGTCGATGCAGCAAGGAATTGGCCATCCCATTGCGGATCGATACGCTCAATGCGTTTTTCGATGGGTGGGTGAGTGGCGAAGCCGCTCCAGAGACGGTGTTTCACCTGTCCAAAAAAGAGGTGGGACATCTCCTCAGCGCGCGCCGTCTCGACGAAGGTGCCTGAGCTGTGCCCACCAATGATTTTTAATGCGTCACCAATACCCTCGGGATTTCGCGTGAACTGCACCGCCGATGCATCGGCGAGATATTCTTTTTGTTTGGAGATTGCAGATTTAATGAGCCCCGCCATCAAGCCTCCCAGCAGTCCAATCAGGTAAAGCCCGAGACCAATCGCCAAAAGTGCGCCGCGGTCATCGTTTTTACTGCTGCTTCGGTAGCGTCGGCGGTGCGATGCACTGCGCAATAGCAGGCTGCCCACGTCGCCAATAAAAGTAATGCCTCGGAGCATGGCAGCCAGGCGAATGCTGAGTCTCATGTCGCCGTTCAGAATATGGCTGAACTCGTGCCCGATCACACCCTGTAGCTGATCGCGATTTAATGTCGTCAGGGCTCCGCGAGTCACGGCAACAACCGCGTTGGCCGGGGTGGTGCCGGCGGCGAACGCGTTGATTCCCGGTTCTTCATCAAGGACGAACAGTGAGGGGGCTGGCATATTCGCCGCGAGCGCCATTTCCTGAACGATATTGGTAGCGCGTTGCTCCAGTGCCTCGCTTGAACCCGGTTGCACTAGCCTGCCACCTAAAGCGGCCGCAACCTGTTTCCCTCCCCGGGCGAAGTTAAGCCAGTTGACCAGCACGACAGCGCTCACGATGAGGGTAACTACCGCGCCGACAGTAAAGAAAGACTCCCAATCGATCACGTTGCCATACGCATTGGGGTTGCCGCTTCCCGATTCAAAAATCAAGAACCCGACAAACAGTAAGTTGGTGATCACAATGAGCGCTAGCACCGCAAGACAAAACAATCCTGTCAGCAGGCGGGTATTGCGCCGCGCGATGTCCTGCTCGCGGAAAAAGTCCACGATTCAGATGC
>JBELDB010000178.1:0-3078 GCA_042094525.1 Congregibacter sp.
ATATTGTCTCTGGTGAAGCCGATTTTGTCGCCAAAACCATGACCTTCAAGGTATCGCCACTCAAATAATGTGCGATAAAAAAGGGGGCCTAGGCCCCCTTGTAAGACATTGCACAGAAGTCTGAATATCAGCTGTTTTCCCACTTGGCAAACAGGAACACGTAGACGGTCAGCACAAGATTGATCACCACCTGCACTAGCGACAGCGCCATCATCCAGCCAGGCGGGTTGATGGTTTCTCCAATCGGCATGCCTGCCGAAGTCAGAAAACTGGTCGCAATTTCAGAACCATTCCCCGCCATTTCGCTGAGCGTAGTCAGCATCATGAACAAGGCATTTTGCGCACCCATCGTAAAGAAGGTGAGCATCACAACCCCAATCAAGGCAGACACCATCGCGCTACCGCGAACGACGGTTGAAAAGTTTCTGAAAAGGTAGGCAACGATAACCACGGCCAATGGCATTAACACCCCACACAAAAATAGTGTGGCGAAGATTGACCGATTCATGCCGATAAAGCCGAACACGTCGAGTTCAGACATCTTTTTTCCCCCAGGTATTGTTGTTATCTATAGCGCCTAAGCGCTTCTCTACCGTACTCCCCTCACCTTTGACATGCAAGACAGAAGCCGGGCGTCTCATCGGTAGACGCGCTTTGCCCTGTATGCGGGTCAGTCCGTCAGGATCTGATTCACCTCAAGAATGTAGCCATCGGCGTCGTAGAATTTGGACACCAACACGCGAATTTTGCCGACACCGCCATAGCCCGGGTACTCGGTCAGTTTGGGCTTGCTGATCACTTCAACGCCGGGTGCATTTTCAATGGTGGGCCACTTGTCCTCGAGGCCGTCGGTATTGAAAAGCAGAATCGCGTTGCCTGGTGTAAATCCCTCGCGCCGCACGGGCTTGGTGTGAGCGGGGTGATCGGGATAGCCGTATTCGTAGTCAATTAAGCCAATAACCCCCACATAATCGTGCGAGGCTTTCAGGAAGATCAGCCTGAGGCGCTGCTCGCGATCCTCGCTGGAGTGTGGGCGATTAATCTCCTGATCGTAAATCACCTCCATGCCGAGTCCATCACGATAGAGCTTCAGCGAGGCTTCGATATCGCGCACGATCAGCGTAGTGCGGCGCAGTAACAGCGGAAATTCCGCTGCCGCAGCGATCGGATCGCTGGCCTCTTCCTTTTCGTGATGCCCAGCATACGCCTGAGAGGACAGGGCGAGGGGCAGGATGAGCAGTAACAGCAGGCTTGTGAAAGAGGGTTTCATAGCGTGATCTCCACGGGGGCTTTTTACTTTGATATAAAGTTACATCAATATAACTTTTGAGTCCAAGGGCCGATCCGCAAGCCCTAAGGACCGGCCGGTGGAGCCTGCGATGCGATCAGCGCTGATTCAAAAATGGGCGCGCGTGAGAGGCCAGTACCTCCGGTGAGGCATCAAAAATCCCATATTTGAGGTCGGGTAGCTCAATCAGTGTTGCGCCGTCAATCAAGGCAGCGAAGGCCCGAGAAGGTTCTTTCAGGTTGCCGTGGGGGTTCAGCACCAGCACTGGATGAGCCAGCTTTGGCGCACGCTCCTCAGCGGGGTACTGGAACACTGCGCCATAAATTCTCGCCTTACCCTGCCAAGCACCCGCCGACTCGAGGTAATTGCCAAACGCGCGCTCCAGCGACACTTGCTCGTTGCGCATCTCGACAGCGAATATCCAGTCCTGTGCGACCGCGGCGAACGAGTCAGGCCAGGGTTTCACCGTGCCCAGTCGGTCGAACCTTTCCTGGCGTCCCTCGGTATCGTAGTAGGGGATCCCCATGAGAATGACCCGCCTGACCAGATCCGGACGTTTTACGGCCAGCTCGGTCGCCAGCATGGTGCCTGTATGGTAACCACAGAGGTCAACCGGGCCACGCCCCTCAGGCCCCCAGCCCATGGCGGTCAGGGTGTCAGCCATGATATCGGCGAGCACTGCCATGTCGAGCGAGCCGGGGTAATCATCAGACTGACCAATCCCTGGGTAGTCCGGCGCAATCATGATGCGGTCGCTGCCAAGTGTTTCCATGAATAGCCGGTAGTAGTTGCCAGAGTAGGGGTTGGGTGTGAAGCAAACCAGCGGCGTAGCCTGTGTCACTACAGCGGGCTCGGAAGCGAGGATGTGAACCTGTCCCCAGTCATGGGTCACGTAGCTCCGTTCAAACCGCACTTGAGGTTCGGCAGTCACGTCTGTGTGCCATGAAATGAGACACAGCATTGTCGAGAGAGTCAGAACAAAGAGTTTCATTATTGTTATCGCTCCTTAGTGTCTTTTCGGAAGAGGTTGGATCTGCGGGGCTAGGAAGCCCCGGGGTCGAGCATGATTTTGCAGTGTGAATTGGGTGTTCGGAGACTTTCGAACGCCTCGGAAAAATCCTGAAAGCCCACCGTGCCCGTGCACATATGAGTGACGTCGAGTTTGTCCATGGCGAGAAGTCCCGCGATCATGTCGAAATCGGCTTTATCATACGCAACCACAAAACGAGCGGTGAGCTCCTTCATCATGGCAGCCGCCGGTACCAGCGTGTCGGGGCGCGCGCAAAAGCCGACGACCATAATTTCACCGCCGTGGCGCGCGTATTCGACTGCTTCTGCGATCATGCCGGGAACACCAACACATTCGAACACCACATCGGGTGGTCCACCTGAGGCCCTTTCGATCTCTGGCAAGACCTCGGCCGGTCTGCCTGAAGCGAAGGCCACATCTGCACCAAATTGCAGGGCGCTCTCTCGGCGGAGCTGCTCTGGCTCGGTGACTGCAATATGGTAAGCACCCATAAATCGGCACCAGAACGAAACCGCCAGTCCTACTGGGCCAGCCCCCAAAATCAGTACGCGTTTGCCGCGAATATCGGTGCTCATGTTGATCGCGTGCAGGCCTACAGCGAGCGGCTCGATAAGCGCGCCCTCGACCCAGTCGACGCTGTCGGGTAACAGGACCGAGTTGTGGGTATCGAGGGTCATGTACTCGGCAAAACCGCCTGAGCGTTGCAGGCCCAGAATGATGTTGTTGTCGCACTGCATCGGTTTGCCCGTTTTGCACGGCA
>JBELDB010000179.1:0-3053 GCA_042094525.1 Congregibacter sp.
GACCGAGCACTCGCCTTCACTCGATGCGCCAAAGCGTTGGCCCGTTGCGCCAGATACAAACATGCAGAGAAACAGCGGGAGTCACGTTTTTGTGGTAGATATTGATCAAAACAACATCAGATAAAAGGGGGAACCACATGCTGGACATCAATTCTTTTGACGAAAACGCCATTACCTGGCGCGAATTACCTGACGTGGAGCACGTGTGGCTATCGATCTTGGATGTCGACGAGACAGCCAAAATCGTCGACGTGCTGTTCCGATTTGGCGCAAACAAGAAGATCGTTCTGCACCGACACGTATCAGCATTTCATACATTCGTCGTCAAAGGTGAGCACCGGATCTATACGCCGGAGGGCGAACTCAAAGAGGTGCGCCCAGTGGGCACCTATAAAGCGGGCAAGGCTGACCCGGAGCCGCATACAGAAGGGGGCGGCGATACAGATGTGATTATTCTGTTCAGCCTGCGGCCCTATTGTGATGGGCCCATTTATGAAATTCTCGACGATGACGGAAATATCGTCGACACCATGACCTTTGACGGCATGAAGGAACTCTACGCGGAAGCTGCGTAGGGTCACACGACAGGGAGCGTCAAATCCACGGGCCGTATGCCAAGGACTGTGCGGCCAACCAGAACCAGGAGGAACAACATGAAACTTTTTGTGACGCTACTCGCTGCGCTCTTCTCCACACTTGCGCTCGCCGACAATCATCGACCCAACAGTAAGTACTACGGGTTTTATCATTTCATCGCGCCGGACCCGGCTGCCGTGGTCGCGGCAACGGATAAGTTCTACGCCTCGGATTGCGGCAAAGCCTATCCGGCGGACGTCGGTCTGGCTGAAGAAGTGTTTAACGGCGCTTATCAGTCGACGCACTTTTTCATCAACACCTATCAGAATGCGGCGGACCAGGAAAAAGCCGCTGAGATCTTCCGCAGCTGCCCTGGCGGCCTGGAGTTTCTGGCCGACCTTAATGCGGCGGGGGTGATCCCGACTCGCGAATATCTGGGTTTTGCGCTTATCGAGGAAGGCGACTGGAACCAGGATCTGGTGTTTGCGAAATTTGATGTGATCATAGAACCGCAGAACCAGCGTGCTTATGCCATGGCCTATGCCAAGATGATGAATGCCGCAGCAGAAGATGTGGGTCTCCGGTCTTGGGGCAATGATCTGGTCGGCTTTGGTAACGACATGTTCACCAACTGGGTTTATCTGGGTGCAGAAAATCTGACACAACTCGATAAAATCCAGCAGGCACTCTTCGCGCATCCAGCCTATGCCGAATTCGCCCAAGAAACAGCGGGCATGAGAGTGAACGTGAATACAACGCAGCTGCAGTTCCTGAAAGCGTACCCGCGCCAGTAACGACGCTGTCACCTTTTGATGCCCCGCACACGTTCCGTGGCGGGGCAAACCAATTACACTGCTCGACTGAATGCACGCAACTGTTCACACAAGGGAGTGGGATTGTGACTCTTAAATCTATTCTATCGATGGTCTCGATTGCTTTGATGAGCACCCAGATTGCCCAGGCAAACAACGTGGTAGTGGATATGTCTCAGGTACAGGACTACAACCAATATCAAGTAGACCTGCAGCAATGCGAGGGCCTGGCTGTGCAAAATCAGCCCGATGCGCCACAGCGTGAAGCCGTAGCCGGTACCGCAGTGAGAGGCGCCGCTGTCGGCGCAGCCGCAGGGGCCGTCAGCGGTGGTTCGGGTTCCAGTGCGGCCAAAAAGGGCGCGGGAATCGGGGTGATAGCGGCCGCCAGTCGCAACAGCCGCAATCGTCGGGCCGCGAGCGCCAATGCCAGCGCGCAGACGGATCAAATTGTGAAGAACTGCATGCGAGGACGGGGCTACAACGTCTTGAACTGAAGCGGTTCACGCTGAGGTGAGGGATAACCGGACTTATTCCACTCCCTCAGCAAGCTCCTACTAAACGATTTGCCACGCTACACCCTGGCCTCCGGGCGAGGTGTCCCTACGCGGCAATCTCTCTGTTGGCGGTGCTGAAAGCGGCCACCGCCTTGTCCAGATCGTCTTGAGTGTGACCTGCGGAAATCTGTACGCGGATGCGCGCCTTCCCCTGCGGTACGACCGGATAAAAGAAACCAACGGCGTAAATCCCAAGCTCAAGCAAACGCTCGGACATTTTTTGCGCCACCACCGCGTCGCCCAGCATGACCGGCACGATGGGGTGGTCGCCCTCAGGTACCGCAAATCCGTTGGCCTGCATCTGCTCTCGGAAGTAGCGCGTGTTCTCGTGTAGCCTATCTCGCAAGGCTGTTGACGCCTCTAGCATATCGAGCACTTTTAGCGATGCCGCGCAAATTGCCGGAGCAAGCGTGTTGGAGAAAAGATAAGGCCGAGATCGCTGCCGCAGAATATCGATGATTTCCTGTCGTCCAGAGGTGAACCCTCCAGAACCACCGCCCAGCGCCTTGCCAAACGTTCCGGTGATGATGTCGACTCGGTCCATCACCCCGCAATATTCATGAACCCCGCGCCCCTGATCGCCCATGAAGCCGGTGGCGTGACAATCATCGTGATGCACCATGGCGCCGTACTTATCGGCCAGATCGCAAATGGCACCGAGCTGAGCAATGGTGCCGTCCATCGAGAACACACCATCGGTCGTGATGAGGATTCGTCTGGCGCCCGCGTCGCGCGCCTCCTGCAGCTTGGCCTCGAGGTCGCCCATATCGCTATTGCGATAACGGTAACGTGATGCTTTGCAGAGCCTGACGCCGTCAATAATAGAGGCATGGTTGAGCTCATCTGAGACCACCGCATCCTCCGGCCCGAGAATGGTCTCAAAAAGCCCCGTATTGGCATCAAAACAGGCCGCGTAAAGGATGGTGTCTTCCATACCCAAAAACTGGCTCACACGATGCTCAAGGGTTTTATGAATCCCCTGAGTGCCACAGATAAAGCGTACGGACGCGGCCCCAAAACCCCACTTACCGAGGCTGTCGCTCGCTGCCTGCATCACCTCGGCGTTGTTAGCGAGACCCAGGTAATTATTGGCGCACATGTTGACGACATT
>JBELDB010000180.1:0-3039 GCA_042094525.1 Congregibacter sp.
TACTTTTTGCACACCACCGAGGATTGGCTAGTGTTGCCTTACGAACTGCAGGGTCTAACACCTGAAGAGATTGCCGAGCATAAGCCCGACGTGGCCACTATTTTAAGCACGATACAACAGGGCGCTTAGTAGCCCAGAACCTCTGAAGGGATCAACAACAAACCAACGCACGGGAAGGAGAACAATGATGGCCGAATGTGGATGCGGACGAAGCCCAACAGGGCAATGCATTGGCTGGCACAACCTGTCTGAAGAGGAGTACCAGCAAAAACTGAAAGAGCACCAAGAGAAAGCGGCAGAAGAAAAAGACGAAGGCTGAACCGCCGACTTCGGGCCCTACTGTCATTCATGTTATGAAACGAGCTATCAATGCCTGAGGGCCCCGAAATCCGCCTTGCCGCTGACAAAATTGAGGCGGTGCTGAAAGACAAACCGGCCGAGCGCATTGAGTTTGGTCTTGCGCCACTCAAACGGTATACCAAACCCCTTACCGGCAGCACGGTCCTGTCTCTGGAAACCCGGGGCAAGGCGCTGCTCACGCATTTCGACTCGGGCTATACCATCTACTCTCATAATCAGCTTTACGGCGTATGGCGGGTCGTAAAGCGCGACAAGCTGCCCAAAACCAACCGGCAGCTGCGACTCGCCATTCATACCGAACGGCATAGCGCCCTCCTCTACAGCGCATCCGACATCAGCGTCTGGAAGACAGAGAAAATAGAGGCGCATCCGTTTCTGCAGCGTATTGGGCCCGACATTCTCAATCCCAACCTCACCTGGCGAGAAGTCGCGGAACGACTTCAAAGCAAGGCCTTTTCCGGCAGAGCCCTGAACTCCGTCTATCTGGACCAGGCGTTTCTGGCTGGACTGGGCAATTACCTGAGAAGCGAGATTTTATTTGTCGCGGGAATTGATCCGGCAAAAAAAGCGCGCGAGCTGAGCAAGGGCGAGATCGGCAAGCTAGCGCGCGCGACTCTGGATATCAGCCAACGCAGCTATGCACTGAGGGGCGTAACAATCCCAGACCGCCAATACAAAGCATTGAAGAAAAAAGGTGTCAGCTATGGCAAGGCACGCTTCTTTGTTTTCAGCCGTGCCAACCAGCCATGCCGTGTGTGCGAAACCAAAATTCAGCGCTCAACCGCCAACTCTCGGCGGATCTACACCTGCGCAAGCTGTCAGCCTAATGACTAAACGGGCTCAGCCTGAAATCGCATTGCTCAGTCATCGCATGGCTGATGACGCGTTATCTGCTCGCTCAACTCCGCCCTAAACTTATTAGGATCCCCCGATGCTCCAATTTTTCTTTTTAATCATTGATGTCGTGATCGCCGTGGCATTCATCGCAGGGCCCTGGGTCATCCTGACAAAACTCAATGTTCAGTGGCCTAACTGGCTAAAGGACGGCATCGTGGGGGTGATTGTTTTCGTTATCTGGGCGGGCGTCGCACTGTACCTCGCCACGCAAACGATTATTTGGCTGGGCTTCGTGCCCTAACGCATCTGTTTTCGCCGCCGGCCCCCCAACGCTCAGAGGGGCATCAGAGCAGCGGGCTTGCACCTTACGGTCACCTTCTGCTGCTGACCCCAGCATGATACGTGGCTAGAATCAGAGACGAGCATTACAGGGAGTGGCTATGAAAGATCGGATATTTATCGTGCTGTCGTGGATAGCGTTCGCTCATGCATTGATTGTGCTGGCTGGCGTGCTGGATGGGATGAATAGCGCCCTGCCGATCCCCACCAGCGAAGTGGGTCGCTTTTACAGTGACTACGTCTCAACCGTATTCGCCGGCGAGGAGATCATCGCTTACGCTGTGTCGCCAGCCATTTGGCTCTTGAGTTACGTGACCACTGGCGCACCCAGAATCCTGCCTTGGAGAAAATAAAGCGATTACTCATCACAGAGGAGCTAAACAGATGAAAATTGAAGGTGGATGTTATTGCGGCGAGGTCCGCTACAGCTTTGAGGGCGAGCCGGGGCCGGCGATGCAATGTCACTGCAGAGAGTGCCAATACATTACGGGCGGTAATCCCAACGTATTCGTCATGATTCCCGAGTCCGGGCTTCACTTCACCCAGGGAGAACTGAACTCATTCCAGCGCACCGATATTGAAAATGCCGTGACCCGACACTTCTGCCCGAGCTGCGGCACTGCCGTCGGTACCACCACGCCCGGCGCACCCGGTGTTTTCGTGATGAAGGTCGGCACAATGGATGATGCCGCGTTCTTCAAACCTGACATGGCGATCTTCGCCAAGGACGCGATGTCTTTTCATCATATCCCAGAAGACCTACCGAACTTTGAGGAGCTACCTCCTGGTTTTTAACTAGGCTGCAACACCCCTGACGATGTCGTCAGGACTTGGGATTTCAGAGCAGTGGCAAATACGAGAGTCGAGCAGTGAACCTGTTGCGGTACATCATTAGCGTTCTTCGAGCATTCCTGGGGGTACAAAGCTCGGAGAACCGCGATAGAGACTTTGATCAGGGCAATCCCGTCATCTTCGTCTCATTAGCCATTGCTCTCACCATGATGTTTGTCGCCGGTCTGTTTTTATTCGTCAATCACATCGTGCTTGGATAACGAGCGCGCTATTTGTCGCCCAGAGGACTCGATAGCGCCGAACAGAAAGCAGACATCAAGCAAGACGCACTTACCCTGATATGCTCCCCCCCACATCCGTGGCATCTGGCAATAAATATGAAAGCTGAACTTCAAGAAGTGATGAACATGTTGCGCAAGCTTCAAGGAGCCATCGACTTTGGCAATGCGCCCATGGCTGAACGAGAAGAGCTCGCCGGTGATGTCACCGAGATTATGGATGCGCTATTCGAGGTGATGAAGAAGCTGCCCGACGAGTAGCTCCCGGGGCTACGCACCCCAACCCATCTCTAAAACCAAACCTTGGCTACCAGGTTGTGCCGCGACGGTGCCGACATGACCATGACCCGCTGACATGAGGGAATCATTGCCTGGAATATTGGAGGCTCGGGTCGGAATCGAACCGGCGTTGACGGATTTGCAATCCGCTGCA
>JBELDB010000181.1:0-3021 GCA_042094525.1 Congregibacter sp.
GTCGTCGACCTCCAGACCGCCAACCGCGATACCAGCGTGTTCGGTGAGGATGCTGCCGAGTTCAATCCATTGCGTTCCGTTCAAGGGCGCATCAGCCCGGCCGGTATGTCCTTTGGCGGGGGCATGCATGTCTGCCTCGGCATGAACCTGGTAGCAGGCACGGTGCTGAGAGACGGAGAGTCTCCCAACCCAGATAACCACCAGTTCGGCACGATCACACTGATTATTAAAGAGCTGATTGAGCGAGGTATGCGGCCCAACCCCGATCAGGCACCGCAAAAAATCGAAGCCTCAGAAAGAGATGTCTGGGCCATTTATCCGGTGCTTTTCTGATCACATGAACGCGCGCGCCCGCGTCAGCGGCTACCAGAATGTTTATCAGGCACTGTGCGACCAACGCCTCGTGCAGTCCATGTACAGCGAGTGTGATGTGTTGATGGAACGTGTCCTGCTGACGCTGCACGGCGAGGCACATACCCGCCGGAAAGCGATTGAACGGAGGATGTTCCGGCGAGACTTTGCGCGCTACTACGACCGCGAGATCTACCCCACGACCTTGAATCGAACGCTGGCGCCCTATCTCGCTCGCGGGCACCTGGACCTCCCCGAGTTCGGCTTCAGGGTCAACATCAACCTGAGCGCAGACATTGCGGGCATTGATCGGCCTGACGGCTCGGAAACAGAAACCGACGCACTGGTGGCTTTGACGCGCAAGTTTGGCGAGGGAGCCACGCTGTTCCACTCTACTCGTGACAAGGACACCGTGCGCCAGGAGGTCGCTGTGGCATTGGCGCAATTCAACGAGCAGTTTCTACTCCCCTCCAAATCTCGTCGAGAAGCCCTGTTACAAAAGATAGCCGACGGCAGCCTGGCCGAAGAAGAAGCGCCCAGAGATATTCTTACAGTGCTCCTTGCTAACCGCACTGATCAGGATCTAGATGAAGATATGATCTTGCGCGAGGTGGCGTTTTTTATGCAGGCTGGTTCGCACAGCTCAGCCAATGCGCTGACTCACAGCTTTCATGAAATCAATGAGTGGTGCAACTGTCATCCAGAGGATCGCGGCCGACTCATGGCCGACGATCATTTTCTCCAGCACTGTGTCCATGAAAGCTTGCGGCTGCATCCCGCCAGCCCGGTCGCCTGGCGGACTGCGAGTGAGGCCTTTTCGCTGCCCGACGGTAACGATATCGCCGAGGGTGACAGCGTGATGATCGACCTAATGTCAGCGAATCTAGAACCTTCGCTGTTTGGTGAGGATGCCCAGCAGTTTAATCCGTACCGAACAGTAGCGGATCGCATACCACCCTTTGGACTGAGTTTCGGCATTGGCATTCACACCTGTTTCGGGCGCGACATTGCCGGCGGGCTGGGCGATGCCAAAGCTGACGGCGAAGCGCCGCACGTCGGCACACTGACCAATTTATTGAGAAATCTCATACAACATGACGCCCGGCCGGATCCCGCTAATCCGCCAGTGGCGGACGCAGGCACCGAACGGCCTAATTGGGGACGCTATCCGCTGATTGTCGGTCAGGAGCGCAGTGCCCGAGGAGCCACAGCATGACCGACCATGACCTGACACAGGCCGACACCGTGCGACTCGCGATAGAGCGCGAAATTTTCAGTGGTCAATTGGCGCCGGGTGATGCCCTCGAAGAGGGTCGTCTCGCCAGCCGATTTGGCGTATCGCGGACACCCGTCAGGGAGGCCATTACGCAGCTGGCCCAAGCCGGGCTGATTACCAAACGCGCCCACAAGCGCGCAGTCGTGGCCCAGCTGGATCCCGGCACCATGCTGGAACTGTTTGAAGCGCTGGCTGAGCTTGAGGGCGCCGCTGTTTTCTTGAGCACTGCGCGCATGTCGGAGAATGAAAAGAGGGAGCTAAAGGGCGTTCATGAAGCCGCTGCCGAGAATCTTCGAAGCCAGGGCGACCCCAATGAGTATGCTGATCTCGGCTTTGCCTTCCACCAGCGTATCGTTCGTGGCTGTCACAATACGGCTTTGATCGAGACCACCGAGTGGCTCGCATTGCGGGTGCTGCCCTACCGCCGCTTCCAGGTGGTCGCGCCGGGTCGATTGCAGAGAAATCAAACCGATCACGACGCTATCATTTCCGCTATCTTTGCAGGCGACGCCGAAGCCGCCCGAGAGGAAATTCGCCGGCACACACTCGAGCAAGGGGATGCGTTAATGCGCTTTATTGCGCTCAACAAAACCTCCCACGCCGACTTCCATCCGAACGGACTCTTCAAGGAGCAGCCACTATGAGTGACGCTTACACGCTGATTCAAAACGGACTCATCATCGATGGGACAGGGTCCGACCCTTTTCCTGGCGATGTGCTGATCAAAGATCAACGCATTGTGGCCGTGGGCGCCGACGCGGGTGCCAGCTGCCCCTCCGATGCGACGGCCGAAAAAATCGACGCTTCCGGATGCCGGGTGCTGCCCGGCATGATCGACAGCCACTGCCACATCAGTTTTGATCATCCCAACAGCAACGACGAGCTCTTCTTTCACCGCCGCTATGGCCTGGCTGCGCTCGTTGCTGGAGTCAATGCACAGAAGGTGCTTCGCTCCGGGTTCACCAGCTTCTTTGATGCGGACTGCGTATTCGATGTTGGAGTGGACCTCCGCGATGCGATCGAGGGCGGTGTCATTCAGGGACCAAGAATGACCACCGGCGGCAACGTCCTGATCAACTGCATCGGCGGCACCGCTGCACGACTCCTGCCTGACGAAGGCACCAGGGGCTATGCGCGGATTGTGCACACGCCCGATGAGATCGTGAAAGAGATCCACAAGCAGATCAAAATGGGGGTCGACTGGATCAAGGTGCACGTCAGCGGACTTCCGATTCGGCCCGGCAAAGAGGGGGGCGAAATCTCCACCTGGACCCTGGACGAACTGAAACTCGTGTGTGACACCGCACATCAATTTGGCATCCCGGTGGTCGGGCACTGCCGCAACGCTATCAGCACGCGGGATGCCGCCCTCGCTGGCTTCGACATGATCCTGC
>JBELDB010000182.1:0-3004 GCA_042094525.1 Congregibacter sp.
AGGTGCCTCTCCCAACCTGATCGCCATTCGCGGCACAGGTTCTGCATCTGATCTGACAGAATCGTCGCTCATGACCTTTAAGGTCACTGATCTAGAAGGCAATCCAGTGACTGACTCACGAGTCAATTTTTCGCTCGAGCAAAACTCCGGCGGCATAGCCCTATATTGTGCTGGAGACGCGTTCTGTGCCTACGCAAATGACGAGAGCCAGGCGAGCGGTCGTTCCGGACGATCCACTGACCTGAGTGATCTCGATGGCATCGTCACAGCCAGAGTACTATCGGGGTATGTCGCTACACCTGTTCGCGTGATGGCCTATGTCGACATCAACAACAACGACATTCAGGACGAAGGCGAGCCCACTTCGATCTCTAAATCCTTGGTTGTCAGCACTGGCCTACCTGACCAGAACTCGGTCAGCGTCTCAGCTTCGGTACTCAATGTTGAAGGTGCTTTTGACTCTGATGGTCGAAGCTCAGTGGTAACGGTCCGCATGGCCGACAAATACAACAATCCGGTTCCTGATCAGACTCCGGTCACGTTCACCACTGAACTAGGTTCAGTGGTTGGCAGTTGCGAAACCGAAGCCGGCAGTTGCTCTGTAATATGGACCAGCCAAGCGCCGCGCATGTCCGATGTGGTCGACCAATACACGGCGCCCATCACTATTTTCGAAAACCTCGATATCACTACTCCGCGCAGATACGACTGTCCATCACACGATGAGCGCGGCGGGCCCTGCCCAGACGACATCGGTGATGAGCTCGTTAACCCGCCAGGCGCGCCGAGAGGCGGTCGAACCACCATTCTTGCCACAGCTATTGGAGAAGAGACCTTTGTCGACGCCAATGCTAATGGTATCTATGACCAAGGCGAGTTCTGGACCAACCTGACTGAGGCTTTTCGAGATGACAACGAGGATGGCCTCTATACCCCAGCGCAGCGTGCAAACTGCTCTGACCCGAGCTTGGCCGACGACGTCTGCCTGGCCGGTTTTGAGGAAATCTTTGTCGATTACAATTTCAACGGAGCGTTTGATCTCAACAATCAGCCCGCTTCAGATTCTTCTGATTTGCCCGATGGGTTCTTCAACGGTGTGCTTTGCCAGCCCAGTGACGAGGCGGCGGGTATCTGCTCGAGAGAATTGTTGAACGTCAGAGACAGCGTTGTCATCGTGAATTCCTTCTCCGACGCCATCAATTTCTCACTGTTAGCCATAGGATCAGACCGCGACGAACCCACAGCATTGCGAGGCGGCAAGACTTACACTCTGTACGTTTCGGATTACTTCAACAACCCTCCGCCGGCGAATTCCGAAATCAGCTACGAGGGCAGCGGCCGTTGCGATGTGATCACACCCTCCCCCACTATAGGCGACAGCAATAAAGCAGGGGCATTTGCGGTCTCTTTCGCGGTCAGCACGGCTGATGGCGAGGAACCTAGTGCGGACCCAGACCAGGTTTCTATTATCCTTGAGCTCCCAGGAGGGTCAAAGACAGTGAAGACTTATGCCTGCTCAGTAGTCGAACCCCCAAGTGAGGTAGATTGTGTTGATTTCTCGCCGCTACCTCCAGAGTGTCAAGCTTGAACAGTCAAATAAGGATAATGAGTGATCGCGGCGCTGCATTTTGGGCCCTGTGCCGGCCTCTTGTCTGACCTCGACAAGAACAGCTATCTCTTTGTAACCGGCCACAAAAAAACCCGCCTCGCGGCGGGTTTCTTCAAGCTGTTGTGGTCATTAAACCTTTCGACGCAAGCCCAGCCACGCTACCAACCCGATCAGGCCGAATAAACCGCCCAGAGGCAGCGCCGGGATGGCATTGGGATCGAACTGGCTGTTCTGCGTGAGCTCAGTAATGCCCATCAGTGCCGTCACGGAGCCTGGATCGCCATCTCTGGGATCCGCGTTGGGCCCCCACACCTGAAAACCCTTCTGCACGATAACTGGCACATCGCCAAGGATATCGAATGAGATATCCCAGCAAGCGCTTGACTGAAAATCTTCAGCATACAGCGAGTAGTCCGTCCCGAGGATTTTCACGAAAGCGGACACAGTCGTAGCAGCTGGAAGCTCGTCATTGGTAAAACAACCCGTGAAAGTCGCACGCGAAAAATCTCCCGCCGGTACTTCGGTTTGTTCATAGGTCAGCATTTCGACCCACTTACCTTCAGTACACCAGTAAGCCTCGCCGTCACCGCCAATATTGTCCCCGCAAAGACTCGTGTTGGGCGCGAGCGCGACGGTAGTTCCAATCTGAATGGCTGGAGCAAGCTCCAAACTCCCCCAAACGTCACCGAACTGGTAATCGCCGGGGCCGCCTTCACCCAAATTAAACACGTTAAAGTAAGCGGCGTTGAGGGTAGTAGCGCCTGCCATCTGGCTTAAGACCAAGGCGGCGCCTGCCACCAAACCTCTTGAATACGATTTTAGCATCGTGAGCTCCTTACACTGTCGCTTTATAGTTAATATAACCGGGTGGAGTTTAAGTTACGCAGGCGCCGAGCGAAACGGGTAAATCTGCACATTCAGGGATAAGTACGACAAAAGGGACATTCTGTAAGACGAATAGGGCGTTCTATCGGGCGAATAGCGCGTTGCGCACCGAACAAGCCTAGGCTACTCAGCGCACCGCCGTAGCAAAGCAAGGTAACCAGAGCACCTGCTGATAGAGTGCCAACAACAAGCAGATAACCAACACGCTCACCAATTGGACCACTAGCGCACCAAATTTCATAGGCTTTGATAAGGCCGACATTCAGTGGCGTAATCGGACTACCCCTTTCTACGCGGCCGCACAGCGCTAAGTCCCGCCGCGGCTATCGCGCCGCGAAGCCATTACCGCCATACAACCCGCACCCAAGGTGCAGGTATGATCCCGTGAACCGGACTATGCGCAGCGCAAGGATCATGCTTCCGTACAAACAAAAACCCCGACCGCTAACACGATCGGGGTTTTATTTTTTTGAAGCCTGGCGATGACCTACTCTCACATGGGGAAACCCC
>JBELDB010000183.1:0-1721 GCA_042094525.1 Congregibacter sp.
CGCTGTTGGCGCCGGTGATAATCCATTCAACGATGCCGCGCATACCGCCATTGCGAGAAATCACGCCGACCATCCCGGCGATCATGAACGTGAACAGCATGATGGTGGCGTGATCGTAGTCTGCGACAGCATTGGCGACATACACCTCAAAGCTCGCAAATAGTCCCGTAAACAAGCCCTTGGCCGTCAGGCCCTCCAGCGCCCAGGCGCCGAGCCATAAACCCAGCATAAGGGCGGGCAAGACGCTGCGAATCAGGAGCGCCATGCCGATAGCAACCAGTGGCGGCAGTATCGATACCCAGGCAGGGATCACGGTTACTTCAATGATGCTCTCGGCACCATCAGGCGTCACCAGCATCACTGTACCCGGTAAACCTTCGTCCAACGTGACCCCGAAGAATGTCGCTGTAGCGCCCGAGTGGACGACTTCGTAGGTCAAGCCCTCAGCAACAAGCGAGATGCCACGGGCGTGACTTTTCGGCAGCTTAACGGGCAAGTCGTAGCCGATGCCGCTGAGGAAGACCTGAGGTAAATCCAATTCGGGGGTCGACGACAGCTGAGTGGCCGAGGTTGGCACCGCTCCCGACAGAAAACCAAGTATGACGATGGGTTTAATGATCTGTAAAATAGCCCGCATCCACTTTCGCTCAATGCTCATATATCTCTCGCTTAATCGGATGCGTGGTTTAGCTAGGGGCCAGGTCGCCATGGGTAGGAAATCATGAGTCGCACACAAATGGCAACGCGCTTTTGTATCCGGTGGTTACATAATCGATAGTGACGCGCATAACCTGAACAAAAAAGAGTGGCCTTCCGTAACAATATAGTTGCCCTTACTGCTAAAACTCACTGATTTTTGGATAGATTTGATGTAATTGTTCGGTTATTCTCAAAAGAAATGGACGGAACTCTAGGTATGAAAAATCTCCTGAGGTGCATAGTCGGTGCCGCTTTTGGATTGGCCATCGTGCTATCGGCCTCCGTTTCCGCCCAGATAACCTGCAGCGGCGCTGAATCTGAATTGCAGTGCTACGGCGACAGCTCGCCTGCTTTGACAACGGGGTGGTCCGGTGCGTGGCAGAGCTTCGACAGTGATGGTTTATCGGGCAAAGCGGTAGATTCTGTCGTGCTTCGCATGAGAGCTGGAGGCTCGAATACGGCAGAAGGCCTGACTATCACGATTTATGGTGATAGTGATGGAACAAACTCGGCTTGTGCGCCAGATATGATCTCCGCGTTGGCAACATCAGCTGCGGTAACAGTGACAAATGACAATATATACAGAAATGAGGTGTTCAGCTTTGCAGATGATGTTTTGCTGGATCCTGCTGAGACGTACTACTTCAGACTAGAGGATCCCACTCCGAATGGGGTCGATCAAATCATTGTGTTTGACAATGCCGACCCGGCACCGATTCCCGGGGGAACAGGCGGCAATTGTGGCACTTTGCATCACCAGGTGAATGCCAGAGATGTCGATCTCTCCACAATTGACAGTGACAACGACGGTGTGACGGACGATCTGGATCAGTGCGCGAACACGCCTGAAGGCGCCGAGGTTGACGCAGATGGGTGCGCAGATAGTCAGAAAGACACCGACAACGACGGTGTGACGGACGACCTGGATCAGTGCGAGAACACGCCTGAAGGCGCCGAGGTTGACGCCGATGGGTGCGCAGATAGCCAGAAAGACACCGACAACGACGGTGTGACGGACGACC
>JBELDB010000183.1:1821-2999 GCA_042094525.1 Congregibacter sp.
GATGGGTGCGCAGATAGCCAGAAAGACACCGACAACGACGGTGTGACGGACGACCTGGATCAGTGCGAGAACACGCCTGAAGGCGCCGAGGTTGACGCAGTGGGCTGTTCTGACTCGCAGAAAGCTGGGGTCCCCGCCGTAACAGTTCCCGCATGGCAACTACCGTTTGCATTGCTGTCAGGGCTGATGATCCTGTTGCTTGGTGGCTTCAGGTTAAGTAACCGGGCTTCCTAGCGGATCTCTCCAAGTTAACTCGATCGGCGCCTAGGAGTCCGTCCCGTAATGCTGGTCGTGCTATTTTGGACAGTCTTCCGTAACCACGTCGGGCCCTCTTACGCTCCTCGTTGATGGCGTGCTGCCATTCCTGGCAGGGTGTACTTACAGGTGTCATCGTGAACTCCCCTGCCGGGGGCAGCAGCTTTACTCCGTTCCGGGCCTTGATAGCTCTGGGGATTCCACCGATTGCCACCAATACCTGTGCCTCCTGTGCGGGTCACGTGAGCGGCGCCGTTGGATTTCGTCGAGAGCTCTGGGCGCATCGGTATCAGTTTCCCTCAGTAGCCTACGCACTGATTGGCGGCGGTGTGAACGGCTGGATACTCATGCAGACCGCCGCAGCAACGGTCAGTCGTGCGATTCCTTGGTTCCTGTTGTTCGCAACCAGCATCACGATTTGGGGAGATGCGTTGCACGCCCACCTGCGCCGAAAATTTCCGCATCTAGGTGGTTACGCTGCCGCGAGTGCAGTGAGAGTGGTGAGTCAGCGGCTAGTCCGCCGAGCCATCACTGTGGTGGCCGCGGCTATGACCGCCTATTTCTTTATCGCGAGTTGACGCCGGCTGTCACTGACGGCGCGCGCGCCTGACGCTCAAAAGCGATGGCTGCGATTGCGCCAATAATCGAAACTCCGAGCAACAGCATAAACAGATGCTGGAAGCCCGCGAGCCCAGGGCTCTGATCAATCAGGTAGCCAGCGACCGCGGCGATGTAAACATCAGGCGTATACCCGATTACGGATACCAGACCCACCGCGGTGCCGGTCACGGCGCGCGGAATCTGTCCTTCTTCAAGCAACCCAAAATAGAGCCCGCGCAGTCCGAAGATGGCGATGCCCGTGACCAATGTATTCAGCAAAATCATCGACAAGGTGCCGAGCGCCGTGCCGGTAAAGGCAAACA
>JBELDB010000184.1:0-2982 GCA_042094525.1 Congregibacter sp.
CCCACAAATTGACTGCATATCCAGCGCTTATTGACGCTGTTATTCTCCCTCCATGCAGTCGCCTTCTACACCTCATTCAGCGCCAGATTTGGCGGTCAGCGTCGTGCTGTTTCATACCCCGCTCAATCAACTGCGTGCCCTCATTGATACCTTGATCGTGGCGATCGAAAAAGCGGGTGTCGAGCGAGTCGAGTTGGTGTGCGTAGATCACAGCACTGACACCGGTTACGCAGAGCAGTACCCCGCGCTGTTGGCTGGATACGATAAAGACAGCCTTGGGGTGAGATTGCTCCAGCCCGGTTGCAACGGGGGCTACGGCGCGGGTCATAACCGAGCCGTGGCGACACTCAACAGTCGAATTCATCTCATTCTGAATCCCGATGTGGAGTTGAGTCCCGATTCGGTCCGCCTCGCACTGGAGGCTTTTGACAACCAGCAAGATATCGCGGTACTTGCCCCCATCGGGTTCAACCCAATGGGCGACCCTGAATACTTGGCGAAAGCGTATCCATCTGTGTCAGTGCTGGGTCTGAGAGCTCTGGCGCCCAAGGCTGTGAAGGCGTTTTTTGATAAGGCATTGGCGCGCTACGAAATGCGAGATCAGGAATCGGCTTCGATGTTAAGGCCCGTCACCCTCGCTTCAGGTTGCTGTATGTGGGTTCGGCGCTCGGTTTTTGATCGAGTGGGGGGCTTTGATGAATCTTTTTTCCTCTATTTTGAGGACTACGACTTGTCGCTCAAGATGGCGGCAGTTGGAGATGTGCTGGAGCATCGTGGGATCGAGATCATTCATCATGGTGGGCAGGCTTCGCGAAAGGGTCTGACTCACGTGCGGTGGTTTGTCTCTGGGGCGTTCAAATTTTTCAAGCACTGGGGTTGGAAATGGCTCGGTTAGGCGGCTCGCATGAGATAATCCTGCTATGACTGATTCCAATCCGCCCCCGCCCGCTGCTCCTGAGTCAATGTGGCTTGAGGAGTGCGCTCGGCGAACTCTAATAGACCAACTTGGTATCTCGCCGATGGTCAGTCGGTTTGATGCTGTAGCGGCCAAGCCCGCCGAGCGCTTTGCGGAGCCGATGGTGGCTAGCCTCGAAACCCCTGGCGATGAGCTGTCAGAAGTCACCGAAGAGATGCACGGCGAACAGCTCAGGGCCTTGTTACGCGTTGACGTTGAAGAGAGAGATGGCGCGTCTGCCGACGTCACGTCTCCCGCTCAGGTAGCCGAGACGTCTGCTGAGATCGAGGATAGAGCCAATAAAGCTGTCCCCAATGCTCGCGCTCCCAATGATGCGCCGGTGGTGATGCTCATGGTGACCAGTCAGGACATTCTGTGGGTGGAGGTGCTTGAGGATCAGCTACTGCGAACAGAGCAGTTGCAGTTGATTGCTGCGATGGCGCGCGCGGTACGAGGCACCGCGGTGCGTTGCGCTCACCAGCAGTTTAACTGGCCACCCGTCGGCGAATCAGCAGTCAAGGTGGCTGGAGGGATTGAGGATATGCTTTCGGGTTTCCTTCAGCGTCTGATCGGAGATCATGCGATACAGCATCTGGTCCAACTGGGCGAGTGCGAGGTTTTGCCAAATATTGATCTGCAAATTCACCGCACTCACTCCAGTCTCGATATGCTTCGCGACGGCTCCTTGAAGCAGTCGGCTTGGTCCGTACTCAAGCAGCTGCGCTCGGGTGACTGAGACAGCGATACGGCTGAAGACGCTGGGTGACCCGGTCGACCTCACCGCGTTGCAGCCGCTCTATCACAATACCGATGGCCCATCTTTTGATTTTCTAAAGGGCTTGCTGGTGCAGGCGCACTGTCGAGCCTGGTGCTTGGTCAAAGGTGAAAATGCGGTTGCCGCGATTTGGTATCAGTGCGCCGCAGAACGCGCAGAGATGGTGGATCTGCGAGTGCTGACTACAGAGAGACGGCAGGGTTTTGGCCGTCAATTACTCTGGGCTTCACTGACTGCGCTTGAGGGTGTGAGGAGCGTCGATCTTGAGGTGCGCTCCTCCAATTTGCCGGCGCGAGCATTATATGAATCGCTTGGGTTTTGCGAAGCGGGTACTCGGCCCGATTACTATGCGACTGCCGATGGTCGCGAGGACGCGGTACTCATGTCTCTCGGTCTCGGTTACAGCGACAGTTCGACATGAGTAAAGACAATCAAAACATGCGGCTGATACCTTTGGCTTTTATATCGAGGCGGGGAGCGTTGTGGGTGGCCGCTGTGACAGGGAATTCAGGTTATGAACATCGTTGAGACAGATTACTGGTGCCTCATGCTGCCACCAGAGTGGTCAGCAGAAGAGGAGGACGGGAGCGTGCTCATTACTGATCAAGACGGTATTGGGGAGCTAGCGATTACGACACTGGTCCGCGAGATAGACGATACCAGCCCGCCGCAATTGGCTGAGATCGCGCGGGCAGAGTCACCCGAAGTGAATGCGTGGGCCACGGCAATGTTCGGCGAGTTTTCGGGGGTGACGGGCGCGTTCACCGAAGAGGGAGCGGTTTTGCAGGAGTGGTATCTCAGCCATGGCGTCGCGCTGCTGTATTGCACCTATGCCTGTGACGTCGAGGATGCCGGCATGGATATGGCGGCGGTGGAGGAGATTCTGGGCACGCTGGTGCCCGGGGATGCACTGCTGGCCGACTAGCTGAAACTAGGTGAACAGGCGGCAAGCCGCCGGTCTAGGATACGGTTCCGGTTACCCGCACCCGTTTACTACCCGCGATGGGCGCCTCGGCCTGTGCTTTGGCACGCCGCTCAAGACTGGTATCGATCTGATTCTTGAGTGCAATCAGGCATCCTGTGACCAGAAACGCGCCGGGTGGGAGGATCGCGACCAAAAAGGGGTAATCCACGTTAAAAACCTGCCAGCGCCAGGATTCCGCGCCCGCGCCAAACAGCAGTTGCATATCCGCAAATAGCGCGCCGGTGCCCAGTAATTCGCGGATTGCTCCCAATAATACGAGTACCGCAC
>JBELDB010000185.1:0-2966 GCA_042094525.1 Congregibacter sp.
GCAGGAGGCGTCACCCCTCGAAACCGCCGGCGGCATTATTCAGGCGCTGCCGCTTCTGGGCGATCAGCCATTTTTGGTTGTGAATGGCGATATTTATACCGATTACCCCTTTGAGCGCCTGCATGGCCATCCTATCGCCAGTGGTGAAGCGCATTTAGTCTGGGTCGATAACCCGCCACACCATCCCAAAGGCGACTTCATACTCTCGGAGGGCAGAGTGATCGCCGAGGTGGGTGCCAGCGACGATGCCCAACCGGCGGCACCTCCCGATGCAGTCCGCGCAGTCACCTTCTCGGGGATAGGGTGTTATTCGCCTGCATTCTTTGCGGGCTGTCAGCCAGGTAAACAACCTCTGAAGCCGCTGATGGTCAACGCAATGCGGGCAGGCCTTCTGTCGGGCGAGCGCTATCTGGGCGAATGGGAAGACGTGGGCACCCCAGAAAGACTGGCAATACTCGACAAGCGGTTCGCACACCAGGATCCCAGTCAGTAAACTACTCCCTCTCATTTGCGAGTGAACTGCTATGCAGCCCTTCGTTATTGCTCCCTCCATTCTCGCCGCAGACTTCGCGCGCCTTGGCGAGGAAGTCGAAAATGTGCTCGCCGCCGGCGCTGATTGGGTTCACTTTGATGTCATGGACAATCACTACGTCCCCAATCTGACGATCGGGCCGATGGTGTGCAAAGCGCTCAGAGATTACGGTGTGTCGGCTCCCATCGATGTGCACCTGATGGTGCAGCCGGTCGATGAGCTCATCGGCTTGTTTGCCAAGGCGGGCGCGACCTACATCACGTTTCATCCAGATGCGTCGATCCATGTGGACAGGTCGCTGCAACTGGTGCGAGACGCAGGTTGTAAGTGCGGTCTGGTCTTTAATCCGGCGGCCAGTCTCGATTCCCTGCGGTACGTGATCGACAAGGTCGACATGGTGTTGTTGATGTCGGTGAACCCGGGTTTTGGTGGTCAGCAATTTATTCCCGCGACGCTTGAGAAGATCCGCGAAGTGAGAGCGCTCATTGACCGCTCGGGCCGCGATATTCGTCTTGAGGTCGATGGTGGCATTACCACCGATAATGTGGCGGACGTGGCGGCAGCTGGCGCCGATACGTTTGTCGCAGGCTCTGCCATCTTTGGCCGCGACGATTACACCGAAGTCGTGAACGAGTTCAGGCAGGCGCTGGCCATCGAGGCTAGCTAGCGATAATGCAATCCCCCGATCAGCAAGCGTGCCGCGACTTTGTATCTCAGGGATACAACCGCGCCCCCGTTTTTCGCACCGTACTGGCTGACACTGACACGCCTCTGTCGGCGTATCACAAGTTGGCGCGGGGCCCCTATTCGTTTTTGTTCGAGTCCGTGCAGGGGGGAGAGCGCTGGGGCCGATATTCGATCATCGGATTACCCGCTACTCAGTGGCTGACCGTCACGGGTTACCGGGTCGACCGGTTTGAGTCCGGCGAGGTGGTTGAGTCCTTTGACGTTGAAGATCCATTCACTTTCATTGAGACGTTCCGGTCGACGTACAAGAGCGCACCACTGCCGGGGCTCCCTGTATTTTATGGTGGTCTGGTCGGGTATTTCGGATACGACACTGTTCGCTACGGTGAGCCTAAACTGCAGCAGAGTCAGCCCGAAGATGATCTGGATGTGCCCGATATTCTCCTTCTGTTAGCAGAAGAGGTGCTCATATTCGACAACTTATCGGGCACGCTTACCTTGGTGGTGAACATCGACCTGAACGAGGAAGGCAGCTTTGCGGCAGCCCAACATCGACTTGATGACCTCGTGGCAAAACTGGATGCTCCCGCAGAGGCCCTGGATTCCGTTTCTCTATCCGCTCCCGATCTCACTGTGCTCGAGCAGCAGGCGAAATTTAGTACGCCGCAGGAACAGTTCGAGTCGGCTGTGGTGCGCATTCAGGAGTACATCCTCGCCGGTGACGTGATGCAGGTGGTGCCGTCGCACCGGCTGTCTGTCCCCTTTGAGCACGATCCTTTGACTCTCTACCGAGCGCTCCGCAACCTGAATCCCTCTCCGTATTTGTACTTCCTCGACCTTGAAACGCTGCAAATAGTCGGTTCTTCACCGGAGATTCTAGTGAGGTTTGAGAAGGGCGAGGTGACTGTACGGCCGATCGCCGGCACACGGCCACGGGGCAAGACCCCAGAGGAAGATGAGGCACTAGAACAGGATCTGCTGGATGACCACAAAGAAATCGCCGAGCATTTGATGCTCATTGATCTGGGTCGAAACGATGTGGGGAAAATCAGTGAGCCGGGGTCAGTTGAGTTGACAGATAAAATGGTGGTCGAGCGCTATTCTCACGTGATGCACATCGTGTCGAATGTGATGGCCAAGGCGCGCAAAGACATCAGCCCAATGGATGCCCTGCGCGCAACGTTGCCTGCCGGCACCCTCAGTGGCGCACCAAAAATACGAGCCATGCAAATTATCGATGAGCTGGAGACCGTCAAGCGCGGCGTCTACGGTGGAGCTGTGGGATATATCTCGTGGGATGGTGAGATGGACACTGCTATCGCGATTCGCACGGGGATCATCAAAGACGGTCAGTTACTCGTACAGGCGGGTGCCGGTGTGGTGGCAGACTCGGTGCCCCGGTCTGAGTGTGAAGAAACGCTAAATAAAGGGCGGGCACTGCTGCGTGCTGCGGCGATGTGCCAAAGCTAGCTTGAGCAAAGGTGCCGCAGTGCGTTACTGCGGGCTGATCTCGATAATATCGAAGCTTTGCGTCACCGTATTCCATTTAAGTGTAATGCGGTACGGCATTCCGTCGATATATGCATACTGGATTTTTATCCGATCGAAAAGCCCATCGGTGACTGTCCACCCCAGGTCTACTGAGGGGCTGGAGACATAAGGTTTGTTAAAGCGTGTCGTGCGGAAGTTTGAGGTTCTCTCCGTGATCGACCCGGCATTGTCTGTAACGCGCACCGTCAATGTATGG
>JBELDB010000186.1:0-2916 GCA_042094525.1 Congregibacter sp.
GACCAAGCGGGCTACATAGGAGGAGGATGCACAGATGGGGAAGTCGTCCGCAGCATGAGCGAAGAGCAACGGACGTTCTTTTCCGAGGCGGGCGGCGCGCTCTTTCATACCTTGCGCTTCGCGTTTACGCACTTTGATGCCGACATCGACGCCTTCTTCGGTCTTGCGGAGAATCCAAGGGCACGCGCAGTCGATCTGGCGGCGGGATTTGAAGATTCAGGTATAGGCAACCTTTTGATCAGAGCAACCAAACCGCTTGATAGCGAGACACGCTCGAACCTAATTGCCCAAGCGCTACAGATCGGAAACTTCTGATGACGGGAGCCATATTTTGCTACCACGCCCAAAATTGTGGCGATGGACGAGGGGTTGCCAGTGACCACGAGGCCTTGCTCGAGAATCTCGAGGCCATCGCGCGATTTAACCTCCCTATCATTCCGCTCGAGACTATCGCCCGCGCATTGACCGACCCGGCGAACCACGCTCTGCCGGAATACTTTGTTGGTTTAAGTGCTGACGACGGCACCTATCTCGACTGGCGCGATTACCAACATCCCTCCCTCGGCCTTCAGAAGAGCTTTGCCGGCATCATCAGAGAGCACTGTGATAAGCATGCTTTACCGAAAGTCGGCATCCTCACTTCTTTTGTAATTGCCAGCCCGAAAGCCAGAGCCGCGATTGACAACGAATGTTATGAGGGTCTGCAGCTATCGACCGATGACTGGTGGCAAGAGGCGGCAAGCGAGGGGCTCATACATATCGAGAATCACAGCTGGGATCATGCGCACCCCGCCATCGGCACTGCCGCCCTAGATCGAGGCTCTTTGGGTTCTTTTCATGCAGTCACCAGTCAAGAGCTCGCCGCCGCACAAGTTATCGAAGCGCAGTCGTATATCAACGACAACTGTGGCCAGAATAACCGCCGTAGCTGCCTCTTCGCGTATCCATACGGCCATACAAACGAATATCTGGTCAGCCATTTTTTACCGAATCAGGGACGCCGCAGCGGGATCCTAGGTGCTTTTTCTACAGAGCGTGCCTTTGTCACGAAAGACACCAATCCATATTGCATACCACGCTACGTTTGTGGAGAAGCCTGGCGCGGACCAGAACAGTTTGATGCCATCCTGTCATCCCTGACCGCCGGGGCGAATTAACTCCCAGAGACATCAATGACTAATCGGCAAAAGAGACAGATTCGGTAAGCGGTTACGCGGGAGGGTCACCAGCAATAGGAGGACACATCAGGCAGAGGCCGGCAACTTTTCTCCTCTCTCACGATAGGCCAAGATTCTTTTCGCCGCATCCGCTCCCGACGTGACAGCACCCTCCATCCAACCGTACCAGCCGCGGGATAGGTCACCACCAGCGAACACGCACGGCGGGGGCATGTCAGCTAACTGATGCAGGCCTCGGAACTGATCGGGCGCAGCGCTGAGCCACGATCCTCTGGCGAAGGGGTCGCTCAACCAGTCATGCGACAAGAACTCCCCAGTAAAGGTGATTTCCGGGTGACGCTCCAATACGGCATCCCAACTGTGCTTGAGGGCCTGACTATGATCCGGCGTTGCGACCGCAAAAGTGCAAACTGCACGCGAGCGGATCCCATCTCGGCTATAAACCTCGACGGCGTGAGGCCAGCCAACGGATTCAACTGGACTGGCCATGTTCGCGCCAGCCCATCCTTTTGCAGCACGGCCCACATGGCCTTCCGCGATTACGCTCAGTGCCGCCTGAGGTAACGGGAAATCAAGTGTCAGGTCACGCATCACATTGACCGGTAAAGCAACAATCACTTGTTGAGCGTGCAGCTGCGCTGAGGGGCCCTGAATCAGCAAACCTGTCTCGGTTTGCAACACTGATTCGATCTGCCAATTAAGCCTCAGTCTGGCCCCGAGCACCCCTGCGAGGACGATCGATAGCGCCTGTGCACCACCTGCTATTCGACACTCAGCAGCGAAAAACGCCTCTGCCGAACCACCAAACGATGCAAACTCATGGAGCAAATTAATGAGGCTGTATTGAGCAGGGTCAGCACCTTGAAGCGCAAAGCCATGAGTAAGCAAAAGGGTTTCATCCTCGGGTTCCGCACTGAGACCCTCTAAATACTGCGCTACTGAAATATCAAAGCGGTCGAGGTCTCGGTACCAGGCGGGATCATGGACCTTGACAGTGCGAGCGATCTTATCGAGCTGATTGAGCAAAGATGGGAAAGATGTGATCTCCGAGCCGCTCAGGGTTCGATTAGTGGACTCATTGGCAGTCTCACTGCTTTCGATCCCGATGCCATAGCGCGTGAGCTCTCTGACCAGCGCCTTGTGATGATGCGGCGCCAACCACTCCGCACCAAGGTCTACTGTGCAACCTGCCGCTTCGAATGGTTTGCTCCAGGTCCTGCCACCTACTCGGTCTCTTCCCTCCAGTAACAACACATTGACGCCGGCTTCTTCAAGATCTCTGGCGGCACACAACCCAGTCAGGCCCGCACCCAATACGGCGACATCACACGTTTCCATTTTGCTCTCCGGTAGCCATCACCTGCGGCCGCCACTCTTCAGCACAGTGCCTGCTCGCAATGATCAGATAAACGTTGCGATTTCATTCAAAGGCTTCTTCACCGTCGCCGCTCGGGGGACCAGTGCCGCTTTTTCTGGATGACCTACAACTAACAACAGGAACGGTCGCTCACGCACAGGCCGATCCAAAATCTGATTGAGAAATTTCATCGGATTGGGGGTATGTGTCAATGTGGCAAGCCCAATGTGATGCAAAGCGTTGATCAAGAAACCAGTGGCAATTCCGACCGACTCAGGAACGTAATAGTTCTTTTTTCGCTGCCCTCGGTCGTCATTGGCATAGCGCTCAGCGAAAACCGCAATCAACCAGGGAGCCGTTTCCAAAAATGGCTTGGAGGCA
>JBELDB010000187.1:0-2950 GCA_042094525.1 Congregibacter sp.
CCGCACCCCATAAAGGTTGCTCTAACTGACGTAAATATACATTTAAGGAAGTTATGAGGCAACCCCTACCCAAATTGAGTACCCCAATCGCCATCTGAGGCTACGTCAGAGCGCCATATCAATTACCAATTTGCCCGTGAATTGCTTGGCCAAGAAGAATGCCTGCGCCTCTGATAACGACTCCAGTGCAAAACAGCGAGCCAAGAGTGGCTCGATATCGCCCTGCTCAATCAAGCCCACCAAACGGCCAAACACGCCGTCATCTAACACTGTGCAGCCCAGAAAGCGCTGATCTTTCAAATAAAGCGTTCTCAGGTCTAGCTCAACAATCGGGCCCGCGATAGCGCCAGAGACCGCGTAACGACCAAAAGGCCGCAAAATCGTGAGTAACTGAGGCCAATCTTCGCCGCCGACCAAATCAATCACGACGTCCACTGCATTTTCGCCCAAGACAGCGTCTAGGCTGTCGCCCCTAACGATAGCTTGATCGGCACCTGCATCCAGCACTGATTGCTGCTTCGCGGCACCCGCTACGGCGATTACCCGCGCGCCACGGACCTTTGCCAGCTGAATAGCAGCTGAACCCACCCCGCCAGAGGCGCCAGTAATGAGAATTGTGTCCGTTTCACCGACCTCCGCCCGCGTCAGCATGTTTTCTGCTGTGGAGTAAGAGCAGGGGAAAGACGCCAATTCGGCATTTGATAGTGGGGACTGAACGGGATAAGCGTGGCGTGCGGCAACGGTGACATAGTCGGCGAACCCCCCGTCACACTCAGATCCGATGTACCAGGGGGAAGCAAGGGCCACACCATTAGCCTCTCTCAGGCACGGTTCCACGAGTACCCTCTTCCCGACAAGCTTCGTATCAGAACTCTCTCCGACATCGATCACTTCCCCGCAAATATCGGCGCCCTGAATGCGGGGAAAGCTTAATGCCTGCCCTCCCCAACTGGCGTCCTCGGCGTCACCTTCGCCCTTTGAGTACCAGCCTACACGCGTGTTGATGTCAGTGTTGTTGACTCCCGCGGCGCCAACTTTAATCAGGACCTCTGATTTGCCGGGCAACGGCAGTGGAATATTAGTGCGGTAAACGAGTGTCTCGGGGCCGCCATGGCCGACGAGTTGAACCGCGCGCATCGTACTTTCCGTGCCCCGTCTCATCCTATTTCTGCTCGACACTGTATGAGGATATAATAGCCGCCAAGCGATGCCGGGCAAGCCGGCTCGCTTGATTTGGCGGCATGCTGTATTGTTCGATTATACCGCTTGCGGTCTGGAGCTCCGAAAATACAACAATCATAAGGAGAAATCATGAAAGCAGCTTCTCTGATAGCCATCACGCTTACCATCGCCATGTCGCACCCGGTGTGCGCGCAGACAGTCCCGTCCCGAGAAAGCCTCACCATTGACTGTAACGTTGGTGAAGGAGTGCCCGTGGTTGGAGATGATCACGCACTTATGCCAGGAGAGGCCTTAACAGTAACGTTACAGAACTGCGACGGCTGGAATGTTGAAGATAATGACGCAAACGATGTCATGCAACTCGCCGGCGTGGCAACGAACGATGCCGACATTAGCGGTGACAGTGTCACGCTGGTAGTGAGCGGAGCAGCAGACATCGACTTTGACCCGCCCGCCGGCTGGGTTGTGCCGGAGACCTTCATAGACCCTCCTGATCCCGGCAATGTAGCAGACATCGATTTAGATGTTTACATTGCCTCTCCAGCTACTGATCCGTCTGGGTCGTTGATTTTGGAGCGCGAGTTGGTGTTCCCTATTTCCAATCTTCCACAATTCACAGTTGGCAGCACTACGTCATCTGAAGCTGACTACCTTTTGGGCGGCGATAGCGATTGCAATATGGAGAACGGCCATCATGTCTATCAGCAGTTCTCTATTGGCATCACCGAAACGGGTAGTTATAGCTTCATAGTGCCTTGGGTCACGCCGGTTGATGAGGACCTCTACTGGGGGGCCCCCTACTACCCTAGTCAGGATTTTTTTCTGGCGTTATACAGCAGTTTCAATAAAAACGACCCCGAGGCGAACCTCCTTGGATGTAACGACGACCGTGAAGGAGGCTACTACCTGTCTTTTGGGTCAGGTAGCGCTACGCTGATTATGGACGACCAGCAACCTTGGATGAACGTTAATCTCGATCCGGGGGCGTATACACTCGTTCTCACCACCTATCGATCCATATCCACGGAGAGCCATAATATCGGGTATTTTAGCTCCACTTCGGATTACGCTGGGGGGGCCTTTGGCTCCAACTGGACACCAACCTCGATGAGTGCATTTTTCAAACTATGGGGGCCGAGTTCAGGCTCGATAGTGCCCGATAGTGATAACGATGGGGTGCCTGACAACACGGATGCCTACCCCAACGATCCTACCCGCTCCGTTGCGCCGGTGCCGGCGATTCCACTACCCCTGCTGCTGTTACTGACATCTATCTTTGTGCTAGTGGGAGCGCGGCGTCTCAGCGGACGGTAACCGAAACGTCACCAGAGGCCCGCGTAACTGACGTGCTAGGCAGTTGTTGGACTGCAATATTGGCGCGTCAGGTTTCGTCCATTGGCTGACGCCCGCCACTTGAAAGTGGGGTGCCTTAAGTCCTTGTGCGGGCGGCGCGCGGTAGCGATGTCTTGCCCTCACGGGGCCTCACTAAGCATCGGCGATAAAGCTAGGCTCAGCTTGATTCCAGACGTCTGAGGTCCCTCTCAAGGGCCGACGGTATGACCGGATTCGCGTTATGGTGGCGAGACTCAGCGTTTCGTGTGTTCAGTGGCCCCACAAATTCTGATATTCCTCCTGTTTGCCTTAGCCAGCGAGGATCACTGCCCCGCTCGGCGTCACAAACGTATTGTCTAAAGCTTCCTCGTGGCTCTGAATGATTTCTGCTTGCGGGCAGTCAGTGAGGATGTCGACCGCAAAAATTTCATTCACG
>JBELDB010000188.1:0-2941 GCA_042094525.1 Congregibacter sp.
GCTACCACCTCGACGGCCGGCTACGGGGCACCCCCCATTTGGCCATCGACACCGACGGCGTTTCGCTCCACACCATCCTACTGGCTGAGTGGGGCGGTTTTATTTTTATTTGCCTCGCACCCAATCATGACGAACCGCTCGCAGAGACGTTGGGCGACGGCACCGCGCGATTACAGCGCTACCCGCTTGCTGACCTCAAAGTGGGTCACACCATCACCTACGACGTAGACGCAAATTGGAAAGTCATCGTCGAGAATTACAACGAGTGCTACCACTGCGGCCCGATCCATCCTGAGCTGTGCCAAATTGTGCCGGCCTTCAAACAGGGCGGCGGCAACGAGCTCGATTGGGACGACGGGGTGCCGCACCGTGACGGCGCCAACACGTTTACCGCCTCGGGCACCACTACAAGAGCGCCTTTCCACGGCCTCAGCGAGACCGAGAAAACCCATCACAAGGGCGAGCTCTTCTACCCCAACCTGATGCTGAGTCTGTCGATGGACCACGTTGCCGCGTTCTACCTGTGGCCGCAGAGCGCGGGTCATACCCGGATTCAATGCGACTTTCTGTTCCATCCGGATGAGCTCAGCAAACCCAACTTTGACGGCTCAGATGCCGTTGAATTCTGGGATGTGGTGAACCAACAGGACTGGCGTATCTGCGAGAGCGTGCAGCGCGGCATGCAAAACAAGGTGTTCCAACACGGCTACTACGCGCCGATGGAAGACTACAGCCTCGATATCCGGCGCTACGTACATACAAAACTCGACCAGGCTGACAGCGAGTGCTCGTGAGTCGGTTACCCACGCGTTGGCGCTTGTTCAGCGTGCTGTTTTTATTGAGCTTCCTCTCTTATCTGATGCGCCAGAACATCCACGTGGCGGGCGAATTCATGATGCCCGAGCTTGGCATCAGCGAGATCGAGATGGGCTGGATTTATGCCGCTTTTATTTGGGGTTACGCGCTGTGCCAGCTGCCGGGTGGGGTATTCGGCAAACTGCTTGGACCGCGGGTGGCGCTGACCTGCGCAGGTGTAGTCTGGGTCATCACCACAGGCCTGACCGGATGGCTCCCGGGTGAGGTGTTTACAACCGGCGCGGGAGTGATCGGTTGTTTGCTAGTGGTGCGGTTTTTTGTGGGCGTCGCCCATGCGCCGATCTACCCAATTCAGGCGGCGGTCGTGGAGCGTTGGTTCCCAGTGGGCCAATGGGCGCTGCCCAATGCGGTGGGCAGTACCGGTCTGACACTCGGCGCTGCGCTGGCGCAACCGGTGGTCGCGATAGTGATGGTGTATTGGGGCTGGCGGGCTTCGTTTTATGTGTTCATCCCGCTGGGCGTCGTGCTGTTCTGGCTTTGGTGGCGCTATTCTACTGACGACCCCGCCGAGCACCCTGCCATGACCGACGCCGAGCTGGCACACATTCAGGCGGACCGCGAACAACTCACCCCCAACGCAGGATTCGGCGCGTGGCGGCAACTCATTCGCAACCGCGACACGTTACTGCTGACATGCGCCTACTTCGCCGAGAACTGTATTTTCTACTTGTTCTTCACTTGGTTCTTTCACTATCTGGTGACCGAACTGGGCTTCAGCATCCTAGAAACTGGTTTTCTGGCATCACTGCCCTGGCTCTGCGGCGCCGTGATGGCCTCGGTAGGGGGCTACGCCTGCGACACACTCTGCGCCCGGCTCGGACCGCGGCTAGGGTGTCGCATACCTGCCATTACCGGGCTCATTGGCGCGGGGATTTTCCTGTACGCGGGCCTATATGCCAGCTCTCCCTATACCGCGGTTGTGTTGCTGTCACTGTGTTTTGCCAGTACCCAGCTCACCGAAGGCGCCTACTGGTCAGCTCAGACCTATGTCGCCGGGCCCTACACGGCCCCTGCCTGTGGGGTGATGAATACAGGGGGCAACTTTGCGGGCATCGTGGTGGCACCACTGATGCCTTACTTGGCCAGTCACGTGGGTTGGGAGGCCGCCCTCTCGACCGGCACAATTATGGCCTTTGTGGGCGCCGCGCTGTGGCTGTTTATTCGCGCCGACCGACCCTTCGTTCCGAACACCGCGTCCGCCTGATTCGGTGCCGATGCGCGCCACATTATTTGAGGGCTTTGATCGCCACCATCAACCAGCTCAGCATCAAAAACAGCCCTCCAACGGGTGTAATCATCGCCAACTGCGTGATGTCTGACAGCACCAGCGCGTAAAGCGAGAAAGAGAACAGTAAGACGCCCGCAGTGAAACCGATAATGGGCAACCGCCATCGGCTCTCACCTGTCTGCGAATGCAGCGCCAGCGCCAAAATGACGGCAGCATGAATCAGATGGTACTGCGCCGCCGTCTCCCAAATCTCTATGCGCTCTGGCGACACCGATGCTTGAATGGCGTGCGCACCAAACGCACCAGCAGCCACTCCGGTCACACCGAGTAAGCCAGCAGCCACCAGTGGAGATTTCATTGCCGGCAACCCGTCACGATGTTGACGTCCGGCCCTCTTCGCGGGGGATTCGCCAGGGCTTGCCCTCACATTTCCCTTTGTTGGGGCAATCCACAGTGCACCCGCGACAGGGCAGCACCTCAGCTGGGGGGGATTGGTTTGTGTCGCTCATCGTACTTCCTCGTATCCAGAGTCGGACTGTAGCCGATCCGACGCTTCAGGGCACAGGTAATACCGAGACCACCGCAGTTATCGCGCTCTGCCATTGTTTATGGGAACGACTGAATAACATCCGAAACCCGCAAACTGCAGTAGAATCCAACCATCGACAGGCTTCACGGGTAGAACAGACACCCCTGAATGGCTGTGTCTTACTTGGTTGGCAGCAAATAGTGGCCCCTGCGCCGAGAGAAACCGCTGATATGACTCGGACTATTTTCTACATGGCTCTGCTCTTGAACACGGTAGTCCTGCCGCAGCTCCTCATAGGTTGTGATGGC
>JBELDB010000189.1:0-2933 GCA_042094525.1 Congregibacter sp.
CCTTTTTAGAGTCGGGGCGTCCCATCCTCACGCCAGGTAAGCGGTTAGCTCGCGACATCACGAGTAGCTGGGTGATGCACGAGGCGGCAAAGGCGTTGGTAGTCTCTAGGCCAGCTGTCGAGCCTGTCGATAGCTGGCTGGAAGACCTGTGGCGCGGAGCAGTAGAAAAAGGGCAGCTGCCCCCTCAGCGTTTACTGACGCCACAGCAGGCGCTTGCGGTGTGGCAGCAAATTATCCGGGACGATCTTGCCGACCGCGTTGGCTTTTCCCTGACCCATCCGCGCATTGCCGCTCAGCGTGCGCAGTCGGCATGGAGCACTTTAGTACTGAACGGTGGCGCTGAGCTCGCGGATTTGTGGTCTTATTTTCAGTTCGACGAGGATTGTCAGGTCTTTTCAGAGTGGGCTCGACAATACAGCGCGCGATTAGACGATCTGGGTGCGGTATCTCGACACGGCGCCTATCAGCAACTCCTGTCGCTACCAGAGGAACAAAAGCCGTCAGTAGGACTTTTCGCTATACCGGAACTACCGCCACTGACTCGCAAGGTACTCGATCATCTTGCCAGCGTCACGCTGATTGAGCCCGCGAGGCGGGATCATCAAAAACTCAGGGTCGCCTCTTTCATCAATCGTGAGGAGGAGCTGGCGGCGGCGGCGCGCTGGGCGTATGAACGATCCACTGAATCGGATGGCCGCACCGCAATTGTGCTGCTCGACATGCCAAAAGATCGGCAGCGGCTTGAGTACTTTTTAAGGGAAGCGTTCGACTGTCTCGACGCGCAATATAACGACCTTCCGGTAAACTTTTCGACGGGTATGTCTCTCGCGAGCACGCCAATGTACCGCGACGCACTGACCGTTCTCGAGTGGGAGTCGGGAGCCTTGAGCCGAGCAGATTGGTTGGCCTTGATGCGTTCACCGTATCTACCTTTGCACGAGAGTGGGCAGGGGGGTCTGGGGCTGATCGAAGCGCAGTTTCGCGCAGGCAGCCTGGAAGTTTCCCTTGAAAGCGCTTTGCACGTTGTGACACGAGAGCTGCCGGGCTCCGGGCTGGCAGGCATATTGCGAGCGCTGAGGTCCAGTCGGATGCAGCGGGGGGTCAAAAATCTGGCTGACTGGTCAGGCGTTATCCGCGAGCGCTTGGCGTTATGGCAATGGCCGGCGAGGACGCCGCTTGATTCGATCGAGTACCAGCAGTTTCAGCGATTTGAGGCCAGTCTCGATGCGCTGAATGAGTTGTCAGGGGTGCTACCGTACCAAAGCTATGACGCTGCAATAAGACTTTGGCGTGACTGCCTCGACAACATCGTCTTTCAGCCCAAAACGCCGCACGACAGTATTCAGGTGCTGGGCCCGGTTGAGGCGGTGGGGGGGCAATTCGATGCTCTTTGGCTGTGTGGGGTGCAGCACACCCTGCTGCCTGCGAGAAAGCGAAGCGAACCATTTTTGCCGGCCTCTGTGCAAACGATGCTGGGTCTCCCTGACCTCGATGAGAGGGTTTTGCAGGAGCAGGCCATCGGCCTGCTGCAAGTCTGGTCGGCAGAGAGCCCAAGCACGTTGGCGAGCTTCCATTTGTCAGAGCAGGGGCTGCCGGCTCAACCCAGCACCCTCTTGCCTCCGGTATCTGAAGCGCATGATGGGATCTGGTTCCCGCCCCCGCGATGGCTGACGAAGGCTGGTATCGAGGTCATGCCGCCGGATGTGCCGATGCGCAGCGGTTCGGCTACCCGCTCTGGTGGTTCCAGCCTGATTAGAGATCAGGCTGCCTGCCCGTTTCGGGCCTTTGTCAGACATCGACTCAAGGTGCCTTCGCTTCAAGAGCCGATCGTGGGCATTTCTGCCGCTGAAAGGGGTGGGCTTTTGCACGAAGCGCTATTCAGAGCCTGGCGTTCGATCGGGTCACAGGATGCCCTGATTGCGCTCGAAGCAGACCAAGAGCGTCAACTGGTAAGGATCGCAGTGACCGAGGCGATGGCGCACGTAGAAGCGGGCTGCGAGGCGAGGGGGTACAGCCTTAGGGAGCGGGTGGGCGGTGCATGTTGGCAGCTGGAGCAGCACGTTTGCGCCGATTTATTAAGCGAGTGGCTGAGCTTGGAACGGAAGAGGGATATTTCATTCAAGGTGTTGGAGATGGAGCAGAACCACACCCTCGACCTCAACGGGCTGATGCTGACTTTAAGGCCCGATCGTATTGATGAATACGACGATGGCCGGCGTGTGGTGATCGACTACAAAACCCGCGCACCATCCAAGAACAAGTGGCTCGGTCACCGCCCCGAAGAGCCTCAGCTACCGCTGTATGCACTGCTGGATCAGGCTATCGAGGGCATTGCTTTTGGTGCCTTGCCGGCCGGCGACCCCGTGAAGTTTGTTGCCATGGGGGAGGATCTGGGGATGGGCAAGGCGGGAGTGAAGCCTCTGGATCAGCAGACGACCGGAGCCGCCAGTACGTGGCAGGAGCTAGTTGGGCAATGGCATACGGTACTTCACCGGCTTGCCACGGACTTTCTCGAGGGTGCGGCCGACGTCGCGCCTCAGCGGGGTGCCTGCCAGTACTGTGATCTGGCCCCCGTGTGTCGCATCAATCAACTGCGTGAGCTATCGGAGCTAGAACAAGAGGAGCCTGCCGAGTGAGCCTTACCGATCAGATCGCGCGGTCTTCAGCGATTGATCCGACTCGCAGTTTCTGTGTGAGTGCGCCCGCCGGATCGGGAAAGACCGAGCTACTGACACAAAGGCTTCTGGCCCTGCTCGCTAGGGTGGATCGCCCGGAACAGGTACTCGCCATTACCTTTACGCGTAAAGCGGCGAGTGAAATGGCGCTGCGGGTGCTGGAAAAAATCGATCAGGCCAAGCAGGACGCACCCATTTCGGCAGAGCATGAGAGGCAAACCCGTCAACTCGCGCTCGATCTCATCGCCCATGCGACAC
>JBELDB010000190.1:0-2876 GCA_042094525.1 Congregibacter sp.
TTTGAGTACAGTTCGCTGCTTCGGCGGCGAACAGCATCGATTTCAACATACGTCGCAAGTACTCAATTGCGACATGATCTATGCGATCTACTTACCTCCGCAGGCTGCGAAAGGGCCGGTGCCGGTGGTGTACTACCTGTCGGGGCTGACGTGTACCGATGAAAACTTTGTTACCAAAGCGGGGGCACAGCAGTATGCCGCAGCGTTGGGAGTGGCCGTCGTAGCGCCCGATACCAGCCCGCGAGGCGAGGGAGTGGCAGATGATCCCGAGGGTAGTTATGACATGGGGCTGGGGGCTGGGTTTTATCTCAATGCCACCGAGGCACCGTGGTCAGCGCACTACCACATGTATGACTACGTGGTGACGGAACTGCCGCAGGTGGTGGCGCAGGCCTGCCCGCAGGTGGACACATCGCGTGCCGCCATCATGGGGCACTCCATGGGGGGGCATGGCGCTCTGACGATAGGGCTCAAGAACCCTGATCGCTATGCGTCATTCTCTGCTTTCTCACCCATCGTGGCGCCGACCCAGTGCCCTTGGGGACAAAAAGCATTCTCGCAGTATCTGGGCGCGGACGAATCAATCTGGTCAAACTATGACGCCTGTGCGCTGCTGGGTGAGGCGAACGAGCAGCGGCCCATATTGATCGATCAGGGGACAGCGGATAACTTCCTTGAAGAGCAACTCAAGACGCACTTGATCGAGAAAGCCAGCAACGCCGCCCACTACCCGATCGAGGTACGCATGCAGGAAGGCTACGATCACAGCTACTACTTTATTGCCTCTTTTATGGAAGACCATCTGCGCTTTCATGCAGGTCACCTCATGAGCTGAGGAGCCTGCCAGGCTATGAATCCGGTGCGGTTATGATTCGGTCTCGCGAGCGCGAAAAAAATGTATTAAGGATGTCTTGATGCCGGCCATCGATCAGACCGTTGCAGAGCTGGGGCTATCCCTACCAGAAGTGGTCACTGGTCACGTGGCAGGTGAATCCGTATCCATCGACCCTCATGCAATCCGGCACGTCGTGCACTTTCCGGGCACGGGCGAACGCATTGTCTCACTGCAGGAAGACGATGCTGAAGCAGTAGAAAGGGCTATTGGCAGTGCGCGCGACAGCTTTACCGGCGGCCAGTGGTCAGGTGCGGGTACTGCCACCCGACAAGCGATCTTTCGCGAAGCAGCGCACCTAGTCCGTCACCACGCCAAGGAATTGGCGTTGTTGGAATGTCTCTGTGCGGGGCTGCCCTCCTCCCATTTGGCGTCCCGACAGGTGCCCAGAGCCGCTGACAATCTGGATTTTTTTGCTGACTACATCGGCGTAATGGCGGGGGAAACGTTCGATCAACTGAGCGGTTACCAAACGCAGGTGACCCGTCAGCCAGCAGGCGTCGCTGCCCTATTCGCGCCCTGGAATGCACCGCTGGCCCTGTCCAGCATGCAGCTGGCCTCCTGCCTAGCCTTCGGCAATACCTGCGTGCTGAAGCCATCTGAATATACACCGCTGTCTATTCTGCGCATGATGGCGCTCATGGAAGAGGCTGGGGTGCCTCCCGGCACCATCAATATTGTCAACGGCAGCGGTGCTGTTACTGGCGCTGCATTGGCAGGCTCGGCGGCTGTTGATCGCATTGCTTTTACGGGCAGCGGCACAACGGCTCGCCAAGTCATGGCGTCAGCGGCCACAAACCTCACGCCGGTTCATTTCGAATTGGGCGGCAAATCCGCCAATATCGTTTTCGATGATGCGGATTTTAAGCGGGCAGTCGACGGCTCTCTGGTCAACGTCTTCAGTAACAGCGGGCAAATCTGTATCGCGGGCTCACGGATTTTGGTGCAACGCAGCATCGCAGATCGTTTTATCGACACTTTCGTCTCTCGCACCCAATCACTGAGAGTAGGCGACCCGCTGGATCCCGCTACCGAAGTGGGGCCGATGGCTTTCAAAGCGCACCAAGAGCGAGTCCTCGAACACATGGCGCGTGCACAGTCAGAGGGGGCGACACTGCTGTGCGGAGGTAAAGCAAAGACAGATCTAGGCAGCGGCTATTTCGTCGAGCCCACCGTCTTTCAGGTAAACAGCAACCAGCTGTCGCTCTGCCAAGAGGAAGTGTTTGGTCCGGTGGTCAGCATTCAAGTCTTTGATGAAGACGATGAGGCTTGGTCTCTAGCCAATGAGAGTCGCTTTGGTCTCGTGGGTTATTGCTGGACCGGTAGCCTCGCCCGAGCGCAGGCATTCCAGCAGCGGGTGGACGCGGGCACGTTATGGGTTAACACACCCCTTGCGCGGGATCTGCGCGCGCCGTTCGGAGGCTTCAAGGAATCAGGTATCGGCCGTGATGGGCCGCGGCAAGCAGCTGACTTCTTTACAGAAGAAAAAGCAACCATCACTGCAATTGGCGCGCCACCGATTCGAAAGCTGGGAAGCACATAGACTGACGGCTCTCAAGTTAGTCGCGCCATACGCCCGATCTGAAGGCAGCAATGGGCTACCTTGAGGCAAGATCTTTTAGGAAATCTCGCCTGTCGGCCTCGCGGGCAAAAACTCAGGTTGTGACATCAAGCCAGCCTTATAAAGGATATCGAATGGTCGCGGCGACCGACCGGCCATAACCGCAGCTCTAATCGATGCCTCGCTCAGGAAAAAACTCGAGTAAGGTCGTTGCGAGAAAGTGCACCACCGCTTGCCCTTTACTGTCTTTGGCACCCGCGCCACCGGCCTCCCGTGGGGCGCCCGCGTGCCAATTTGGCGGGGTCACGCAGCGCGACTTTCGTTGCCGAGGCTGGTATCCCAGGCGTTGGGCCACTTTTCTTCAAGCATTGCCAGATGCTTAAAAAGCGCACGAATACGGGCAGACTGGCGCAGATCTTTGTG
>JBELDB010000191.1:0-2852 GCA_042094525.1 Congregibacter sp.
TTGGCTGGATTGGCGAAGGCAAGCTCAAGTACCAGGTCGACATGCAGGAGGGGTTCGAGAACATTCCCACCACCCTGCAGCGCCTGTTTACGGGGAAGAACCTGGGTAAACAGCTGCTCAAGGTCGCTGACCCCGAGTAAACCGGCGCCTGCGGTCACAGCCGATACTCGCTATCATTCGCTCACGGGTCGCCTGGGCGGTTTCGCGTCGCGTAATGTGTTCCGGGATGGCGGTTTTCACTGTTTTGGCTTCGATCCGCGGCCCTGAGAAGTGTCGTATAAAAGCGCAATCAAACGGAGAGTTCACGGATGATTCAGTTCACGCTTAATGGCCAAGCCGTCGAGACCGACGCTGATCCCAGCACCCCGCTTTTGTGGGTGGTGCGCGACCACTTTAAGCTCAAAGGCTCCAAATTCGGTTGCGGTGCCGGTTTGTGCGGTGCCTGCACAATGCATGTGGACGGCGGGGCCCTTAAAACCTGTGTCACGCCCATTGCGGCGGTGGCTAACAAGGCGATAACGACCATTGAGGGCCTGGGCACGCCAGAGGATCTGCATCCTCTGCAGGCAGCCTGGCATGAGCACGCGGTCCCACAGTGCGGTTACTGCCAGTCTGGTCAGATTATGGCCGCGGCAGCGCTGCTTGATGCCAACCCCAATCCCAGTAGTGATGAGATTGATGCTGCCATGGCGGGCAACATTTGCCGCTGTGGTTGCTACCCGCGTATCAAGCGCGCGATCCAATCAGTGAGTGAGAATGCGCTGGCCTACGATGCGATGGCGCAGACGGAGGGCAGGGCATGAACACGGTCAATGTCTCGCGTCGTCGCTTTCTGCAAACCAGTGCTGTCACGGGTGGCGGTCTCGTGGTCGGTTTTGCCATCACCGGCTGCTCGAGCGCGCCCGCGCCACTGCCGGTGGCCAGCACTGAGGGCGCGTGGACGCCTAATGCCTTCCTCCAGCTTCTCCCTGACAACACCATTCGCTTTTATACCGCCCGTTCAGAGATGGGGCAGGGCGTCACCACCGGCCTGGCAACTTTGGTTGGTGAAGAGCTCGATGTGAATCCGCTCGATATGGATGTCAGACTTGCGAGTACTCACGAGGACTACGTAAACCCGCTTTTTGGGATGCAAGGCACCGGCGGCAGCACTTCGATCCGAGCGCACTACACGCAGTTGCGCCAAGTGGGCGCTAACACCCGCGCATTGATTCTCGAGGCTGCAGCCAAAGATCTGGGCGAAACCGTCTCGTCACTTTCGACCGACAACGGTTACGTGATGGTCGGCGAAGCCCGCTACCCCTATGCTGACTTCATTGCCACCGCGCAAACACTTACGATTGATGCGGATGCACCGTTAAAACCTGCCTCGCAATTTCAATACATCGGTCACGAAAGCCGGCGTGTAGACGCCATTGCGAAAGCCACTGGCACCGCGCAATTCGGCATTGATGTCGATATCCCTGACCTCCACTACGCAGTTGTGGCTCGCGCACCAGTGGCGGGTGCCAAGGTGCGATCTTTCGACGCTTCAGCCGCTCGTAAAATGTCGGGTGTGACCGATGTGTTTGAAATTGGCAATGGTGTGGCGGTCGTGGCCCAGAGCTTCTGGCAGGCCAAACAGGCTGCAGCTCAGGTTAAAGTGGATTGGGACAGCGGCGCGCTGAGTCAGGTTGATACCGAGACGCTTCGATCAGATTACTCTGCCGCATTAGACGCTGGCGATGGCGTGGACGGGCCCGACGAGGGTGATGTCGAACAAGCACTCAGCGCCGCGACAACGGTCCACGAAGCCGAGTATTGGGCCCCGCTGTTGGCGCATGCCCCTATGGAGCCCATGAACGCAACTGTGCGGATCGATAGCGATCGCGCCGAAGTCTGGACAGGCATTCAGTTCCCGTTTGCTGTGCCCGCTATCGTCTCTCGCGTTGCCGACATCCCGGCGGAAAACGTGCAGTTTCATCAGACCTATCTTGGTGGCGGGTTCGGGCGTCGTGGCACGGTCAACCACCTCACAGAGGCCGCAGAGATTGCTGTTCAGTCGGCAAAGCCTATTCAGCTCGTCTGGACTCGAGAGGACGACATTCAGCAGGGTCCTTTCCGGCCGGCATCCTTGATGCGAATTAAGGCTGGTGTTGATGCAGACGGCAACCTGACCGCCTGGGATGCGGCGCGAGCGGGCGGCAACATCTCGCCTGATTCTTTCAGAACGTTATTGCCGGCTGCCTTCCCCTGGGTGGGGGACGCGGTGGCCGAGGGAGTGGCGCAACTGAGCGAAATGTATTTCGAGAAGTTCGCGACTGACGAGTCTAGTACGGAGGGGTTGTTCGAGGACTACGATCACGCCAACACCCGCGTGACCCACATGACCGTAGATCATGATTTGCCACTGACGTTTTGGCGATCAGTGGGCCATTCCTACACCGCCTTTGCCAAAGAATCGATGATCGATGAAATGGCCGAAGCGGCGGGTGTCGATGAGGTGGCGTTTCGTTTGCAGAACACCCAAAACTCACCGCGGCTTAACAATGTCATTGGTGTAGCCGGTGAACACATGGCCAGGATGAATCCCCCTGAGGGCCACCATCTTGGTTTTGCGGCGCACAACTCCTTTTATACCGATGTAGCGGAGATCGCCGAAGTCTCCGTGGAGAACGGCAAGATCCGTGTGCACAAGGTGACCTGCGTAGTCGACTGCGGTCAGGCTGTGAATCCCGACATCGTGCGCGCGCAGATGGAAGGAGGGGTAGTCTATGGCCTCACTGCAGCGCTCTATGGCGGGCTCAACCTTGAGCGCGGGTCGATTAAGGAGAGCAACTTCCACGATTACCCCATGCTGCGGATGAACGAGT
>JBELDB010000192.1:0-2805 GCA_042094525.1 Congregibacter sp.
TGCGCATAAAAAACCCCGCTGCTGCGGGGTTTTTTATGGCTTGTTATCTCATCGGTGCCGCGAGGTGCGGACATTGTGATGATCAGCTTTTAATCTGCGCCTTGATGTTCTTCTCGGTGGTCTTGCCATAAGGAGGCAAAAGGCCGCCGAGTTTGGCCACATTGAACTTCAAGGTTTGGCTGTAGACCGACTTGGCATGGCTGAAGGTCTTGAAGCCCTCTACGCCATGATAAGAGCCCATGCCAGACGGGCCGACACCACCAAAGGGCATATCTTCCTGCATGATGTGGAAGATCACATCATTAATGCATACGCCGCCAGAAGTGGTGCGATGCAGGAAGGCCTCTTCCTCGCCCTTGTCGATGCCGAAATAGTAGGCGGCCAGCGGACGCGGGTTGGCATTGATGTAGTCGATCGTCTCATCGAAATTCTTGTAAGTGCGGATCGGCAGCAGCGGACCGAAGATTTCCTCTTCCATACACAGCGCATCGGTCTCTGGCGACACGATGAGCGTGGGTGGCATCTTGCCAGTGCCATTGCTGAAGTCCTCATTCGCTGGGTTCAGCGGAATGATCCGGTATCCCCGCTGCTCGGCGTCTTCAAGGTAGCTGCTAAGCCGCTTGTGGTGACGTTCGTTAATCACGGCGGTGTATTGATCGTTGTCGCGCAGGCTCGAATACATCTCATTGACCGCCTTGGTCGCAAGACTGATCACTTCTTCCAGCTGCTCCTCGGGCACTAACAGATAGTCAGGTGCGAGGCAGATCTGCCCGGCGTTCAGGGTCTTGCCGACTATCACGCGCTGAATCGCCTGCTCGAGATCGGCGGAGCGGGAAATCACGACCGGAGATTTGCCGCCCAGCTCCAGCGTGACCGGCACCAGATTGCGTGCCGCAGCGGTAAGAATGTGACGGGCGATGTTGGTCGCTCCGGTGAAGATCATGTGGTCAAAAGGCAGTGCCGAGAATGCCTGACCCACTTCGGGGCCCCCCGAGAAAGTAGTGACTTCGGTGGGGTCAAACGCTTCGGCGACGATCTCCTCGATGACTTTGGAGGTCTCGGGAGTGAATTCCGACGGCTTGATCATGGCGCGGTTGCCTGCTGCCAGAATGCCTGCCAGAGGCTGAAACACCATCGCCACTGGGAAGTTCCAGGGAGCGACGATACCGACCACGCCTTTGGGTTGATACTGAATATGTGAGCGCCCGCCCAGCAACCCCAGCGGGAAAGTTGAGGGACGCTTGTCATCCTTCATCCACTTCTTGAGGTGCTTGCGGCAGTGCTTCATCGAGCCGATAGAGGCGGCAACGTCGGTCATCAGATTGATCTGGTCAGGCCGGCAGACAAAATCTTTGTTGATGGCCTCGCTAATGCGGTCCGCGTGGCGGACCAGTACGTCAATCGCACGATTCAGGCGATCGATGCGGGCCTCTGCGGAGACAAAGCCTTCTTGCAGGTAGCTTTCTCGCTGCGCCTTGAGCGCGTCCTGCATTTTGAGTTCGACATCAGGGCTGACTACAACTTGTTGCGGGGCATTCATCGCTCTTCTCCACGCCGAGGGTTGAGGGCGGGAGTATACACATTTGGCCCTGCAAATCCGATCAGGGCGCGAGGAGGGAGCCTTGATGAGCAAAGCCATTTCTCGTTAGCAATGGACGGTCGCATGAGCCGGGTAAAAAGTGGCGCAACTGCTATGCTGGCGGCCGGTATGAAGTTTGGGTGGAGAGCGATGAAATGGTTGCGATTGCTGGCGTCACTGTGCGTCGCTCCGCTGCTTTACGGATTGTTATGTCTGCCACTTCTGGGTTGGTGGATGAGCATTTTCCCTAATAAAGTCAATGACCTGGGAGGGACTTCTTACCTGCCTTTGGTGGTCTCCATCGAGGTGCTGCAAGCGGCGGTATTACTGCTGTGCGGGATGGCAGTTGCCCTGATTGGCGGCACGGGTGGGTGGCAAAGGGTCTGTCTGGCGATGGCGACGCTAGATGTGTTGATCATTGGCGTGACGGTGCAGCGGCAATTCTGGGACGCGCTGCCCGTTTGGCATCATTGGGTCTTTTTCCTGTTAATCCTGGCAATGATGCCCCTCGGAGGCGCCATAACCCATCGCTTACAGGGAAAACGGATTCGCGAACCGGTGATGCGGGGGGGTTAGTGGGGGTCCAATTGGTCGCACAGCCAACCCATGGCTTTGGCAGGTAAGGTCTCGCCGTAGCGGTCTAGTAGCCATTCCTCTGCAGCAAACGCCAACATTGTGGTTTTGAGGCCCAGTCTGGGAAACGGTTCAGGCTCCCAGCGTTTCAGCTCTTCGATGGAGCGTCTGTGTACCCAAGGCATCCGCGTTCGTTCGGTGTCCTGATCTGTGAGCAGATCAGCCAGCGTTTGACCGAACAGAAAGCTGGCGCCTACGCCTTCCCCTAAATAGCCGCCTGCGGTGGCGATGCCGGAATAGTGGTTATAGATCAAATGCGGGTGCCAGCTTCTGGGTAGGCCGACGCTCCCGCCCCAGTTGTGGGTAAAGCGCACGCCGGCGAGCTGTGGGAAAAGGCTGAGCGCGATTCGCTCTCGTTGTTGGCCGATAGTTGGTGAGTCTCCGAGTCTGTGTTGCGGAACGCCCCCGGGCTGGTAGTGGCCGCGGGCTCCGATCACTAACCGTTGGTCTGCGGTGCGCTGCAGATAGGTGGCCGCGCGGGTGCAGTCAGCGAAGGTCTCGTTGTCGGCGAAGCCAAGGTTCGACCATTGCACATTGCTCAGTGGCTCCGTCGCAACCATCCCGGTCTGCACAGGGATCAGTCGTCGGTGCAG
>JBELDB010000193.1:0-2772 GCA_042094525.1 Congregibacter sp.
AACGGCTGGTGGGGCAACAGTGCCGTTGCTTTGAGCTATGAAGGTCTGGCCTGGATCACTGGCGCAGCGATCGTGCTGGGCGGCGAACTGCCACCTGGACCGATTTTATTAGTTGCTCTGCTCTACAGCATTGGCGCCCACGGCATCATGACTCTTAACGATTTCAAGAGCGTCGAGGGCGATCTGAAGATGGGTATTCGTTCGCTGCCTGCGCAACTGGGTAGAGCGCGCGCCGCTAAAGTCGCATGCCTCTTTATGTTGTTACCGCAACTAGTGGTCATTGCCCTACTCCTACAGTGGCAACTGGCACCCTATGCCGCAGCGGTCACAGTGGTGGTGGTTGCGCAGTGCTTGGCGATGAAGCGCCTACTCTCTAACCCTAAGCAATTAGCCCCTTGGTACAACGCGACGGGTGTGTCGCTCTACGTGCTCGGAATGATGAGTGCAGCCATCGGTCTGGGAGGCTGGCTGGCATGATGGCATCAGCGCACTCAACCGCTACGGGGCTCAGCTGGTGGCACATTATTCGGCTCGGTCTGATACAGACTTCTCTGGGCGGAATCGTGGTGCTGACCACGTCAACATTGAATCGCATCATGGTGGTTGAGCTCGCGATGGCCGCTACCATACCCGGCTTTCTGGTGACCATTCATCATGTGGTTCAACTCGCGCGCCCGCGCATTGGCTACGGATCCGATGTGGGCGGTCGACGGACGCCTTGGATCATCGGGGGAATGTTTATTCTTGGGCTGGGTGGTGTGCTCGCTGCCTTGGGCACGACGCTTATCCCGACCCAATATTGGCTGGGTATGGCCACATCAGCCTTGGGATTCTTCGCTATTGGCGTGGGCACTGGCGCGACCGGCACGTCACTACTCGCCCTGCTCGCAAAGCATGTCGCACCCGAGCGCAAGCCCGCCGCCGCCGCACTGGTCTGGTTCATGATGATCATCGGCTTTGCGGTCACTGCAGGCGTCGCGGGACATTTTCTTGACCCCTACTCGCCAGAACGCCTGATGACCGTGACCGCCACCGTATCGGTTTTGGCCATCGTGGTGACGCTGTTGGTCATCCGTGGAATCGAGCCCAGTGCGCGCTCTGACGAGGACACGGTGTCCGAGACGCCCTCTCCCGAGAAAGGCGCCTTCAGCACCGCCCTCGCGGAGGTGTGGCAGGATCCTCAGGCCAGAATCTTTACGATCTTTGTCTTCGTATCGATGCTCGCCTATTCGGCTCAGGATTTGATCCTCGAGCCTTTCGCAGGTCTAGTGTTCGGGCGAACACCGGGGGAGTCGACTCAGCTTGCAGGGGTACAGCACGGCGGCGTGCTACTTGGCATGGCCGCAATGGCAATCTCAACGCTACTCTTTAAATCCAGAGGTGCCGCTCTGTTGCGACTGTGGATCAGGGGTGGCTGTCTGCTCTCGGCCGTCGCCCTCTTCCTGCTCTGTTGGGGCGGACTGACCAGCCCGACCTGGTCGCTCGAAGCCAATGTTTTTCTGCTGGGTACTGCCAACGGGGGGTTCGCTGTGGCGGCGATTGGCGCCATGATGGTGCTGGCCAGCTCGGGACAACAGAAGCGCGAGGGGATTCGCATGGGGCTGTGGGGTGCGGCACAAGCCATTGCTTTTGCCCTCGGCGGTTTTCTTGGCACGGTGGCGGTAGATGTGACCCGCTACTGGCTCAATGATCCGGCCATTTCCTATGGCCTTGTCTTCGCCTGTGAGGGCGTTTTGTTCTTGGTCGCCGCTTCGCTGGCGCGACACATTCATATTGCCAACTGGGGAGGCGTTCAACCTGATCGCCTACCGTCCTTTGGCGACATCGCTCTGGCAGAAGCTGGAGAGGGAGGCATGAGATGACCCCACAAACTGCTGACTACGACGCCATTGTCGTCGGGGGCGGCCCCTCGGGAGCCACCGCGGCACACGACCTCACTCGCAGAGGACACAGTGTATTGCTCCTGGAGCGAGGCTTCCGTATCAAGCCCTGCGGTGGTGCGATTCCGCCCTGCTTGCTTGAGGAGTTTGATATCCCCGAGCACCTGCTGAAGGCGCGGATCCGCTCCGCCCGAATGGTGTCGCCAAAGGGGGAATCGGTAGATATGCCCATCGATGGCACTTTCGTTGGCATGGTTGACCGAGATGAGTTTGATCCTTGGCTGCGAGATCGCGCGGGCCGAGCCGGCGCCAACGTGGTGGCGGGCGTCTTCAAGTCACTGTGCTACGAGGGCGACCTGGTGAGCCTCACCTATCAAACGAAGGACGATAATCCTCGCACCGAGACAGTCACGGCGCGCAGCGTGATCGGTGCCGATGGTGCGCGATCGGCGGTCGCCCGCGCCACCATCCCCGATGCCGAAAAGACGCCTTGGGTATTGGCCTATCACGAAATCATCGAGGTCCCTGAGGATCAAAACTGGGATGCCTATGATCCGGACCGCTGTGACGTCTGGTACCAGGGCCGGTTGTCACCAGACTTCTACGCCTGGGTCTTCCCCCACGGACGAAACGCCAGCATTGGCGTGGGCAGCGCGCACAAGGATTTCTCCGCAAAGGCTTCGGTGGCCGCACTCCGCGAAGACGTAGGCCTCACCGAGGCGACGACCAAACGTAAAGAAGGCGCCCCCATCCCAATGAAACCCATGAAGCGATGGGACGATGGTCGCGCCGTATTGGTATCGGGTGACGCGGCCGGTGTGGTGGCACCGGCGTCCGGGGAAGGCATTTACTACGCCATGCTTTGCGGACGTCTTGCTGCCGACGCCATGCA
>JBELDB010000194.1:0-2766 GCA_042094525.1 Congregibacter sp.
TCGGAGCACTTCATTGTTGCCGAGGAACGCGCGGGCGAGTGGTATTTCGCCGCTACCCTCAAGCCTCTGACGCAGCCCGTGTAATGGTCTCGCGCACACCATGACAGCCTTCCGTCCCGAGTCGGGACCACCTTCAGCAACCCTCATTCAGGATCTCTGGAGCACGCTTGGCAGACTCGAGTCAGCACTGGGAGCCATTTCCGATGCGCTATGCATTACCGACAGCGAACGTCTGGTGCTCTGGTGCAATCAACAGTTCGCAGAGCTGGTCTCGGCCCCCAGACTCACATTACTAGGCAAGCCCATTGAAGACTTGATTCAGCGACTACCGTTCGAAGATCGCAGGATCGACTTGCGGACGACCTTGCAACAGCATCCCGAAGTTGGCGCGATCGATCTGCTGATGAGCAAAGATCCGATCTCTGCCCTGAGAATAGAGTGGTCACATGTGGCCGGGGAAAATCCACCGAGCACTATTTTCACCTTCCGCGACATCAGTGATCAGGTCACCCTCGAAGAGCTGCGCACTCAGCAAATAGAGCTGATCAGCGAGGAAACGCGCTTCGCCATCGCCAGCGCCCTCTGCCCTATCACGGGACTGAAGATGCGGCCTTCGATGCTGCGGGATATCGAGGCGGTGCTGTCAGAGGAGCCGGGGCAGCTGCGCGCGCTCTTGCTCTTTAACATCAGGGCGTTCCGCTTAATCAATGATCGTCATGGCTATGCCACCGGTGACGAGCTACTCGCCGAGATCGCGCGTCGACTGAAACAAGCCATTCGTTCCGGCGACGATCTCGCCAGGATGGGCGGGGATCAATTCGCCGTCTTTACACAACTGAGCGATATCGAGGAACTCTCGGCCATCACTCACAGACTGAAGGGCGCGGTGGAATCGACACCCTTTCTGCCGGCTACGACGCAAGCGGTGGTGGAGCTCAACCCGCAGCTTGATGCCGGAAGCGCTGTAATCCGGGGGGGGAAAAGCACTGCCCAGAGCTTGTTGCGGGCTGCTGAAATGGCCCTCGATCAGGTGCAGCGCGGCACATCGATGACTCGGCACGCGGATGCAGATGATGACCAAGACGAACTGCGCGATGAGTTGGCAATAAGCAGCGCAGTAGACCATTGCCTGCAACACAACCTCATCCCCATAGCACTGCAGCCTATGGTCATGCTCGAGACTGGAGAACCCTATGGCTATGAAGCACTGGCGAGGCCGCTGACAGCAGATGGAACACCCATCCCGGTCCACCGCTTTATGGCCTTGAGCGAGCAGTTAGGTCTCATGGCGCAGGTAGGTGAGCTACTCATTCGGTCCACCTTCGATATGTTTCGTCAGACGCAGCTGGCTCAAGGTGGAATGAGATTGTCGCTCAACCTGAGTCCCAGTCAATTCGCACACAGCGGCATCACAGATCGCTTGTTCGCGATTGCCCAACAATTTCAGATGCCGCTGGAGCTGCTGACTGTCGAGATCACAGAAACCGCACTGGTGGCGAACGAAAGCGTGCTGAGTGAGGAGATCACTGAGCTGCGGGAACACGGCGTCACCGTATTACTCGACGACTTTGGCACCGGCTTTTCGAGTCTCAACTGGATCTTCAATGTGCCGACCGACGGTATCAAAATCGATCGCTCCTATACCGCCGCTGTCACCGACCCCCGGCGCCGACTAATTATGGCGTCACTGGCCACGATGTGCCGTGATCTGGGTCTCGACGCGGTCGTGGAGGGTATCGAATCTGAAGAACAACGCGCGCTTTTACTGGAGCTGGGTTTTAGCAAAGGCCAGGGCTATCTTTTTAGCAAGCCCATGTCATTAGAAGCACTTAAGACTTCGGGATCATAATCCCGCGAGATTGGTCAGTCACAAGTTTCGCGACGGGTTTTTGACACTCAAACGTATCAGGGGGTGACGCGCAAATTAATGTGCGCTACTCAAGGAGAGAGATGATGACCAATACCCTGATATCGACCGCGATCGCGAGTGCCCTCACAGTCCTCGCATCCACTGCCGTCGCACACCCTGACGCGAATCACTCGGGCAGTGGACAGAAAGCGCCAGTCAAGCAGGCAGTGCGCGCTATGGACACCGATGGTGACGGGCTCATCAGTTACGAGGAGTTTGAGCTGCCTGAAAAACGCCGCAGCGCCGACCGGCTCGAGGCTGCTGATACCGACGGTGATGGCAACATCAGCCGCGGGGAAATGGAGGCCCAGCTAGCGGAGCATGTGGCGGCCGATACCGAAAGAGCCGAGGAACGGTTTGACCAAGCCGATATCAACGACGACGGATTCGTGACACCTGCAGAACGTAAGCAGGTCGCCTTTGAGATGCTGGACGAAAATCAAGATGGTTATCTGTCTGCGGAGGAGTTAGCCAAGGCACGGAAACGCCAAAGGCCTCCACAGAGCTGAGTCACCCCAATCGACAGAATCGATGAATCGGATTTAATGCGGCGGGTTTCGCGAGGCGATCGCGATGCCTTTGCCGCAATCGTTGAGATCCATACACCGGCCATAGAGCGATTTGCTCTGAGGATGCTACTGCAGCGTCAGCGAGCCGAGGAAGTCCTCCAGGAGACCTTGATGAAAGTCTGGCTCGAGGCTGCTCATTACGATCCTGATCGAGCGCGGCTCTCCACATGGCTACACCAAATCGCTCACAACCTCTGCATCGATATTATGCGCCGCCAGGGCCGCGAGCAGCCCCTGAAAGAAAACGCCGACACAATCATCGGCTCAGGCGAGAGCCCTGAGACCCTC
>JBELDB010000195.1:0-2752 GCA_042094525.1 Congregibacter sp.
GCTTCCCTTTCACGTCGGCAAACTGTTGGGCGGTAGGCATATTTAGTCTCTGCTGCTTGAGTCTCTAGAACACTGGGGCGCTAAGTCAGTTGGTGAGCGCGAGCATGTACTCCGCCACCAGCTGGCGCATTGGTGCCGAGAGGTGGTCTTGAGGTGGCATGGTCGGAAAGTCCGGGCGCTTCTTCTCTGGGCTTGCAATGTAGGCAGCGATACTGCCCGCGTCTTCGCCATACTGGGCTTTGATTGCCAGCGTGGGGGGGCCAATCAAGCGCACATTGTAGGCATGGCAACCGGCGCAGATACCCTGATACACCAGCTCCGCGCCCGAGGCGTCCTCGGTAATGACACGCGGTTCAGCCGGCTCAGGCAGCATTTTAGTGATCACACCGCGGGTCGAATCACTCGGCTCCCGCCCTGCAATGGCATCATTTGCACGAATGGTGGGGCTGTTGCAGTCAGCCCAGTCGTCAACGCCCAACGTGCGATAGGCGTCGCGCCGCGAGATGCAGCTCCCTCGCGCGGCGTCAGTCGCGCCCTGATAGGCGAAAATGTCGGGCCCGGTCGTGGAGAGCTTGGTCAGCATGAGCAGCTTCATCTCTCCCTCCGGGTCGGCGCCATTGTTGAGCATAATATTGTCGCGGATCTGCACCCGATCAGGGTTGGGGTCCGAGCCGGTGTCGGTGGCGATCTCGGTCACGAAATCCTGGCTGGTGATGATAATGCCGGCGTTGTTGTTACCGGTGATCACGTTGTCCTCGATGATCACATCATCCCCCGACATCACGATGATCCCGCTGCCCGAGGGAATTTGCGAGACCAATGAGCCGGGTATGCCAAAGTTGGGCGTATTGTTGTCCAGCACAAAGTTACGGCGAATGATCGCGTCGTAGGAGCTTTTGATCGGTAGGCCTGGGGTAATAAAAACGAGAATCCCGCCGGTGTTATTTTTGACGAGGTTGCCCTCTACTAACGCGTGGCGGCTATTCTCGATTTCAATGCCCGCGACGTTGTCGAATACCTGATTGTTACGAACATCGATGTAGTCGCTCATGCCGACATAAATGGCGGCGTCTTCAATGCCCGAGAGGATGTTGTTCTCAATTAGCCCGTTCTCACCGAACTCGGGAAAGATGCCGTACACGCCAGAATCGATGACCCAGTTATTGCGGATCGAGAAGTTATTGCCCGCCTGACCCATGATGGCATTGCCTTTGTAGTGGGTGATCTTGAACCACTCCACCGAGAAGCCATTGCCGGAATACAGGATGGCGTCGTTGAGCTGCTTTTTGCCATCGAGGTGTGGCCACTCGTCTCCCTCCACCACACCCCGCAGGGTGATGTCGTCTTTGTCGACATAGACTGTCTCACTGTACAGACCGGGATACACCCGAATCTCGTCACCCGGAGCCGCCTGATTCACGGCATCCTGAATACGTTCGCCCTCGCGCACCTCAATAATGGCGGCTTGTGCTGTAGAGGCAGCGAGTAAAAGCAACAGTGTTAAGGCAGCGGCGCGCGCGCGATAGAGTGAGTTCACCAATAGGTTGATCATTGTTTGCCCCCCGTGGGCTGTCTTTCAGGGCCTATTTTTATGCAATGCATTATTAGTGGCCGCGATCTCGGTCTTATTGTGCACCAAAGGCTCGGTCGGTGCTTGTTGGGCTTGAGCCAGACCGACAACGGGTAGCCCGGAGGGCACGGCAGTCGGGATCTGGGGCATAAAGGCCTCATCGGTCAGCGCGCCCATAAAAGTCGCCAGCAGTGTTATCTCGCGATCCGTGAGTCGCGGTTCCCAAATGTGCCAGTGAATCATCAGTGATTCGCCCTCGGGCACTTCATGGCCTCGGCCGCCAGTATAAAAACGCGCCGCGTCCTCGAGGGTCGCTTTCTGACCACGATGCATATACGGCGCGGTGTGGACGATATTGCGCAGGCTAGGCACACGGAATGCACCACGCTGGCTGGTGTCGCCGGTGATGGCCTCGGCGCCAGGGTCAATGAGCTTGCCCGGCCCGTCCGCGACGCCCAGTACCGCCAATTGTTGGTTAGAGAATAGCGGCGGGGTGTGGCACTCGGCGCACCGTGCAACAAAAGAGCGGAATACATTGAGCCCAGCGATTTCATCTTCATCTAGCGCTGCGTGGTAGCCGTGCGCATACAGGTCGTAGCGACTGTTCAGTGAAATCAGCGAGCTTTCAAACGCGGTAATGGCGGTATAGATCTGATCCAGTGCAATGGGTGAGTTCCCAAAAGCTTGCTCAAACAAAGCGCGGTAGGTTGGGTTCCCGTTCAGTGCCTCCAGGAGTGCTGCGGGGTTGTTGCCCATCTCAACTGGGGAATAGAGCGGACCCTGCATCTGCTCCTCCAGGCTACTCTTTGACCCATCCCACAGCAGCGTCGAAAAGAAGCCGATGTTCCACAAGCTGGGCGCTGAGCGGGGGAGGGTTTGCCCGTTAATGCCTACTGCTTGGGCACGCCCGTCGGCGAACCCCTGTGCCGGGTCGTGGCAGCTGGCGCAGGAGATTGAGCCATCTGCCGACAGGACGGGGTCAAAGAACAGGTAGCGCCCGAGGTCGATCTGTTGCGGGCTAAAACCCTCCCGCAGAGGGGGCAGCCCTGTCTTGAGCCCACCCACACCCGCATCGCGGAGCGACCGGTATTCTCGATAGCGATTGCGCAACACGCAGCCGCCGTCGATAAGCTCGAAGGAGGCGGGGCAGGTGTTGGTTAGCCGAAACCCGGAAGCGCTAGC
>JBELDB010000196.1:0-2689 GCA_042094525.1 Congregibacter sp.
TTACCGCCGTAGCGCAGCGAGTGGCCGTAGCTGGTCAGAATGCGCTCGTTGTCCGGCGCCTGCTCCAGCACTTTGGCAAATTCTCCATGCGCCGGCTCGAAACGCCCCGCCATTGAGAGCGTGGTGGCGAATTGGACTTGGTGTGCCAGATTGTCGGGCTGTGCTTCTCTCAACTGTTCGTTCTCAGCGAGCGCCTCATCAAAACGCTGATGCCGCGAGAGTGCGGTCACGTAATTGGCGCGTGCCACGTGAAACTCCGGCGCCAGTTCAAGGCAACGCTCAAGGAGCAGTATCGCCTCACCGATCGAGCCAATCGAGATGCCCACTTCTGCAAGCAGTCGAATGGCATCGACATCATGGGGGCGCCGTTTGAGATACTCGCGGCAAATGCCCTCGGCAACGCCCAAACGACCCTGACCCACCAGCTCCAGGGCCTTATGCAGCAGCGGGTCCAGCTCCTTGTTACCCATTGCCTGCCGATAGGCCTCGGCAGCCGCGACATCATCCCCCTCGGCCGCACGCACCTCATACAGGTCACGCCATGCCGCGGTCATCTTAGGGTTCAGGGTCACAGCCTGTTCCATCGCCCGACGTGCCTCACTCAGACGCCCCAGCCCTTTCAGCGCCAAACCCAGTTCGTGGTGGGCAATCTCTAGGCCGGGGTCCACACCCAAGGTACGGCGCAGCAGCGGCTCGGCCTCGGCGTGGTGACCCGAGCGACGCAGCGCAAATCCATGCAACATCACCAAGCGAGGGTCATCGGGGTCCTGCTGCCGGGCTCTCGCACACAAGTCTGTCGCACGCTCCGGATCCTGGTTTCGCAGGGCGTCGCTGGCTTGCGCGAATAATGTATCGGCAGATGACATGGACAACTCAGTGAACTCGTAGGCAGGCCGGGTATGACAAATCAACCGGAGTATGGAGTCCATACCCCATCAAAGCAAAGGGCGCCTCGAGAGGCGCCCTTTCCGTTCTTACCTGAGCTTAACGATCAGAATCGCTGCTGCCATCGGAACCCGATAGTACGGGGTTGGTTGATGGTCACGCGTTGATCCCAGTTCACGTCGTTGATCCAGACGTCGCCGCGCTCATCCGTCAGGTTCTGCACGTAAACCTCTGCCGTCCAGTTGCTGCGCTCCAGTCCGAATGAGGCGTTCACCACATCATAAGAGCCCTGCAACTGCCGGAAGCCACCGAACAGATCGTTGTAGGAATCACCCGTGTACATATAAGCCGCCTGAGCAAACCACTCGTTGGCGAAGGTGTAGCGGGTAGAGAGATTCCACTTCAGCTCCGGAACACGCGGGAGTCGCGAGCCCGCCGGCGCATCAGGTTCTGGGCTGCTCGCCGATCGACGATAATCTTCCGTCAACGTCGAGTCGAGGAAGCTTGCCGCTCCGCTTAGCGTCCAGTTGTCGGTAATCATCGAGGTGAAGTCGAACTCAACACCATTGCTCTCAGCGTTACCGACGTTGAAGGTCAGCGTGATCGGCGAGATGGAGGTATCCAATCGCGACAGCTGGAAGTCGTCCCATTCCTGCCAGAACGCAGCTGCGTTCAAACGCAGTCGGCCGTCAAACAGCGTTGACTTAAAGCCGAGCTCATAAGCCGTCAGGATGTCAGACTCAAAGGCACAACCGATATTGACGTTGCCCTGCCCACCCAAACCGTCCGGGATGCGCGTCTCACAGAAGCGGTTCAGGCCACCGGGTCGGTAACCCTCACCCCATGTGGTGTAGAGCATGATGTCATCCGTCACGCTCCACTCCAGGCTGGCGCGGTAGACCTCGTCCTTGCTCGTGACCGTGCGGGCTGTAGACGCGCAATCTGCGCCGTAGTTACTCTCGGGGCGATCACCTTGCGGTCCAAAGCCACCACAGGGCCACCAGACCGTGCCTGAGAAGCCGTCCAGCGTACTGTCATAGTCAAACTGTCGGGCACTCGCGGTAACCGTCAGACGATCGGTGATATCAAACGACACCTCACCAAAAATTGACGTCTCCTCGTAGTCACGGCCAAAGTCGGTGGTCCAGTAGATATCTGGGGCGTCAACTGCGGCCTGAGGCGTTTCGGCCAGGCCAAGCACGTGCCACTCGTTGTCGCTGGTGTTCTCTACCTCGACGCTGTAGTAACCGAGCATATAGCGGAAGCGCCTGTCGGGGTCAGAGGTGTAGCGAATCTCAAAGGTCGTGCGGTCCTGCTCCGAGTCGTTGGTGTACTGCTGGCGAGGATCACCACAGGTGCCAAAGTAACTTACGTAGCAGTTGTAGTAGGGCTCTACAAAACCCGACGCAATTTCCTGGTCGCTATACAGCGAGTAGTCACTGGCAATCTCGTACTCACGATTCAGCATCGCGGCTGTCGCCATCAGCGTGCCGCCAAACAGCTCGCCTTCGATCTTGGCTGAGTATTGGCTCCACTTGTCGTCCATGGTCTCAGGCAGCAGCAACATCACATGCAGATCACCGACGGTGGGGTCATGATCCCAGACGCCCTCACGCTCAAGGTCTTGGAACATCGCACCCGCGGTAAAGGTCCATGAGTCGTTGAGATCGATACGGAGTGCAGCACGACCACCAAAGGTTGTCGCCTCGTTAAAGTTCTCCTCGACCACATCTTCATTGGTCACGGTGACGTCGGCCGCAATCGCGCGCAGCGGGCTGTCTTCCGGCAGTCCGGCGCGGATGTT
>JBELDB010000197.1:0-2676 GCA_042094525.1 Congregibacter sp.
GCACGCGTAAGGTCATCGTAAACAAATCTACCGTCCCCGTTGGCACGGCGGACAAAGTGGCTGAGCGTATTGCGTCCGGATTGGCTTCCCGTCAGGCGGATATTCCTTTCGAGGTCTGCTCCAATCCGGAGTTCCTCAAAGAAGGCTCTGCAGTCGCCGACGCGCTGAGGCCCGACCGGATTATCATTGGTGTCCGCTCAGAGACCACCGTGGCCGAGTTCCGACGCATGTATGAATCGTTCAACCGCAACCACGAAAAAATGATGTTCATGGACCCTCGCAGTGCCGAGCTCACCAAGTACGCCGCCAACGCTATGTTGGCCACCAAAATCAGCTTCATCAATGAAATCGCCAATATTGCTGAGGCTGTGGGCGCGGATGTTGAGCTGGTGCGCAAAGGTATGGGCTCCGACCCCAGAATTGGCTACCAATTCATCTACCCCGGGGCCGGTTATGGCGGCTCCTGCTTCCCCAAGGATGTGCTGGCGCTGAACTACCTTGCTAATCAAAACGGCACCCACACTCAAATCTTGCCCGCCGTTCACAACACCAATGAACGGCAGAAACTGAAGTTAGCTGACCATGTCACAGCGCGGTTTGGCGCGGACCTGACGGGCCGCACCATCGCAGTGTGGGGCCTGTCTTTCAAACCAAATACTGACGATATGCGAGACGCACCCAGCAGAGTGCTGATCGAGGCTATCTGGGAAGCAGGCGGCAAGGTGAAGGCGTTTGACCCGCAGGCCATGGGCGCCTGCGAAGCGATCTACGGATCACGGGATGATATGGGCTACTGCACCACGAAAGAAGAGGCGCTCGACGATGCCGACTGCCTGGTCATCTGCACTGAGTGGAAGATCTTCTGGGCGCCCGATTTCGAGGAGCTCACAAGGCGGCTCGCCTCACCCGTGATCATTGATGGCCGAAACCTTTACAACCCTGAGGACATGGAAGCGCTCGGCATCGAGTACTTCGGTATTGGACGCGGCCGCTCGGTGGTAGCGCGCACTTGAGCCCGTCGCTACAAGTCGGCTGGCGCGAATGGCTGGCCCTGCCAGATCTTGGCCTAACTTGGATTAAGGTCAAGGTGGATACGGGCGCCAGAACGAGTGCCCTTCATGCTGGCGATATCGATTATTTTGAAAAAGATGGCGCCGAGTGGGTGAGCTTTTACTTGCGTCCCGTCGCCGGTTCGGATGAAACCGGCGAACGCCGCGAGGCCATGGTGATCGAATATCGCGAGGTCACCGATTCTGGTGGAAACACCGAACGAAGGCCGGTCATTCGCAGCACAACTGTGATCGGCGAACACCAATTTCTTATCGACATTACGCTGACAGACCGCAGTGCAATGCGATTCCCTATGCTACTGGGCCGAACTGCGCTCCCAAGGGATGCGGTGGTTTTGCCGAGGCAGTCATTTCTGCTTGGTGGCACCCGACACGAACCGCCGGAAAAACAATGAAAATAGGCATACTCTCGCGCAACCCCAAGCTCTACAGTACCTCCAGATTATTGGAGGAGGCCTTCGCGGCCGGTCACGACTGCAGAGTCATCGATACCCTGAAATGCTACATGGACATTAGCTCCGCGAAACCGTCTGTGTGGTATCGCGGAACAGAATTAGAGCATCTGGACGCTATCATCCCCCGCATCGGCGCCTCCATCACTAACTACGGTACGGCAGTGATTCGGCAGTTCGAAATGATGGACACCTACTCTTTAGTGGGCTCTATCCCGCTTGGCCGCTCCAGATCTAAGCTAAGGGCGCTGCAATTGTTGTCCAAGAAAAGGCTTGGCATGCCTGCAACAGGATTCGCTCACGACATATCGAATACTCGACAGCTCATTCAATTAGTGGGCGGCGCACCAGTCGTAGTAAAGCTGCTTGAGGGGACGCAAGGGCGCGGCGTGGTGCTGGCAGAAACCGCCAAGGCCGCTGAGTCTGTTATCGACGCGTTTAAGGAGCTTGGCGCCGACTTCCTCGTTCAGGAATTTATCAAGGAAGCAGGCGGCTCCGACGTGAGATGCTTCGTCATCGGTACCAAAGTGGTGGCGGCGATGGAGCGCACATCAGCAGCGGGTGAGTTCCGCTCCAACCTGCATCGTGGCGGTAGCGCCAAACTCACCAAACTCACCAAACTGGAACGACGCACCGCTATCAAAGCCGCCCAGACTATGGGGCTGAGCGTGGCGGGTGTTGATTTATTGCGTTCCGACCGAGGACCTCTGGTCATGGAGGTCAATTCCTCACCCGGTTTAAGGGGCATTGAGGAAGCCACTGGCGTCAACGTCGCCGGCAAAATAATCGAGTTCATCGAGTCTCACGTTCACACCGGCAAATCGCAGCGCCGTGTGAAGGGATAACACAGTGTCAGTTGGTATCAACCATGCCATAGCAGGGTCAGCGCCTCACTAGTTCTCCAATGCGCTAATATCGCGACTCAGATTTTCACCCTCTGATATGTCACCGTGATGCGCAGATCTCAAGGAACTGCGCTGAACGCAAATTCCATTTGAGAGGCGCTTGAACGCATGACAAAAAAATTCATGACTTTTAAACATTGGCAGACCGGCGAGGTCAAAACGATTGAATTCCGCGACGCCGACGTGCCAGAAAATCCAAGTAGCGAGCGCCTAGTAGTGTGGAATGAGACCGAGCAGAAACTCGAGGAC
>JBELDB010000198.1:0-2645 GCA_042094525.1 Congregibacter sp.
CCGCGTGCGCGATGTGCGTGTGCTGACCGACGGCAGCATTGTCGCGGTCACCGACGAGGGTGATGTCTTTCACGTCTCACGGTAAGTCCTGACCGACATTTGACGTGATCTGCCAAGCGGTTGGCAGGTCTGGTCATCGGTTGTTCCAGCTCTCCTTATGACAATGAACTCATTGGGCGTCACGCCGATTGCCCTTTGATTCATTGCATGTGGTCACGAGGAGATCCACCATGAAAAAGCAGTTCAACCCCTTTATTTTAAACCCTGTTGCGGTCGCCGTTGGCCTATTAGCCTGCGGTGTCACGCTGGACGTATTCGCCCACGGTTATGTTTCAGAACCGGCGGGGCGTTCCTATCTTTGTAAGCTGGGCGATAACACCGGATGTGGTGCCGTGCAGTGGGAGCCCCAATCGGTAGAGGGCCCAGACGGCTCACCGCGCTTCCCGGTTGGTGGCCCAGAAGATGGCACGATCGCCGCTGCCGGCTCACCGTCGTGGTCGGAACTCAACGCGCAAACCCCCTCCCGTTGGTACAAGCATGACTTTGCCGCGGGCTATCAAACGTTTGAGTGGACCTTCACCGCGAACCACGTCTCCAGAGACTGGCGCTATTTCATTACGCAGCATGGCTGGGACCCCTCGCAACCGCTGAGCCGAGAGTCTTTTGACCTGGATCCGTTCTGCGAGTACGACGGCGGCATGGAGCGCCCACCCATGGTGATACAGCACAACTGTTACGTGCCCGAGCGAGAGGGCTATCACGTGATCATGGCGGTGTGGGACGTCGGCGACACCGCGGCCTCCTTCTACAACGCCATTGACGTCAATTTTGCGGGCGACAATGTCATCGCCGCCCCCGAACCCGAAGCTGATGCCTTCGCGGAAGTCGGACTCATCTCAGGTGCGATCGCGCTGGAGGCTGGCGACACTATCTCTACACTGGTTTATGACGAAGACGGCGAGATCCCTTCACTGTCTGTCTCTTATGAAGCGGATGGATATACCTCTGGCGGTGCCGCAGCGCTGGCCCTCGCACGCGCAATCAATGACGCGGCTGTGGGTTACTACGCCGGTCAGCGCGATGGCGACCTGTTCGCCCCCGTAGCCGGTCAGAACAAAATCTACTCAGACGCAGGCATTACGAACGTCGAGACACGCGTTGACTACGCTCCAGAACCCGAGTTTGTGTATACGGCAACGCTGGTTGCCGATGAGCGAGTGGAAATCAATGACATGGGCATGACTGACGTGAACTTTACTGTCTCGGTCAATGCAAACTCCATGATTACCGCCACGCTGTATGACGATCTCGGTGACACTATCATCGGCGACGAGTGGTCGGTGGGTGGTGAAGCCAATCTCAAGCTACATATCCACGAGGCAGTCGCAGGAGAGCTCACTTTGGTCGTGATTGCGAATTCGATCGACACCAACGGCACCGAGCAGCTGACGAGCGCTGTCATGGTTGAGGACAACCGTGAACCCACGGACCCCAACACAGACGGCGAAGATCACTCAGGTACAGGACATGACGACACTTCAACCAGTTGCGATGTTGCAGATCCCATGGCGGGCATGCACCCCACATACTCTGACGCAACGACTTACACCGGCGGAGAGAAGGTGTCGTACCAGGGCCTTGTTTACCAGGCCAAGTGGTGGACCCGAGGCAATGCGCCCGATACCACTGATGCCTTCGAGCTGATTTCAGATGTCGTGCTCGAGTACAGCGACAACACGGTGTATGAGGGTGGAGATCAGACCCGCTACCAAGGCAAGCTCTACGAGGCTAAGTGGTGGACGCGAGGTACCGCTCCCAGTAATAACGACCCCTGGGTGATGATCGGGGATGCGGATTGCTAAGTTGTAGGATGTGAAACGACCTAACTTAAAAGGGGGCTCTGCCCCCTTTTTTATGCGTCAGCACGATGGTTTGTATCCCGTCATGCTGTGGTTCCGCTGTCCTGCCCACTGACATATCATCGCGCCATAACGCACAATAACCCTGCGCCGTTGCCGCAAACATGACGGGCGGTGAGATGCAGATCAGTGATGATGGGGGGTAATGTTGGCCGAACAAACTATCCTCGCCAGTGACCTCAGGGTCATTACGCGCTACCTGACAAGCCTTGGTATGGATCCCGCACCGGCGCTTACGGCGGCCGGTATCGATGAGTCGGCATTGAGTGAGCCTCGAGGCCGCGTCTCGGTGCTGCAGGTCGAGGCCTTGCTCACGCAACTGGTAGAACAGTTCCAGGATCGCAACCTTGGTCTGGCATTGGCCGGCCATCACCATATGACCGACACCCACGTACTGGGTCTCACCGCCATTGCCTCTGCCACCGGTCTGGAGGCGTTGCGCCGGCTGGTGCGCTATCAGGCGCTGGTGTCCACTCAGGAGCCCTTTACGATCATCGAGGATGGCGAAACTGTGACTCTGAGCAAAAAGGCAGTTCACGGTGACGCCGCCGAGCACCTTATTCAGGTATTTATCTTTGCCGTGATTCTGACCGCGATCCGCAATATCTCTGGCTTCACGGGCGACCTCACCGGAATCGCGTTCACCGGTGCACCGCAGGGGCCAGAGGCGAACTACCGGCAGCATTTCGGCCCCCGGGTCAGCTTTTCTGCCGGCGAGGCCAGCAT
>JBELDB010000199.1:0-2634 GCA_042094525.1 Congregibacter sp.
CGTCGGCAAAGCGCGGCTGGTAGTCGTTATCCGGCATCTCAATCAGGCTGTGTAGTGCTTTGACCGAGATATTGCGCGGGTCGGTCACCGCATCAGAGCCATAAACCAAAGGCTTGGGGTTGTGGAAGACGTACTCCACCTCGACGTCCGTATTCAGCGGATAGCTTCGGATCGCGGTGATCTGGCTCCGGTCCGCATCAAATCCACCCACCGTAAATTGGGCTCGCGGATCGGCGTCTGGGTCGCTGCTGGGCGAAAGCTGCGTCAGTGACTCGGAGAGAAAGAGGCTGTCTGTCTCAATCAGAACAGCGCCGGTCTCCTCGTCCTCTGCTTCAATCGACTGAACCGCCAGCACAGCGCGAGAAATATTGGCTTTAGCAGCTCGGGAGATGGCGTTATCCGGGTCGAAGTAAAACGCGGTGTTCTCACGAATGATCGCCACCTCATCGAAACGTCTCTCAAAGGTGAAGACGAATCGCGGACCATAGGCGCCGCGGAAACTGCCCGCATCCACGACTCCGTCTGCGATATGAATGAAGTAGATGTATTCTTTTTCAAACTGTTCCGGCTCGAGACGCATCGTGGTCTCACCGGTTTCGCTATCACGATAAAAAGTAAAAAGCCCTTCGAATACTTCATCACCGTCGATGAGCTCTGCGTAGCTCTGTGCCTCAGCCTCCGCCGCCACCTCGGTCGCTGCAGCGATTAATTCCTCTTCCAGGCTATTCGCCAATGTAAAGGGAGTTACGAGGGCGAGTGAAAGCGCTAACCAATTTATTCTCTGAAACATATGATTGCCGTCCTTTTTAAGATGTCCTTTCCGTGGTTCATTGCCAATCCATGGCACGACGCGAGGTCGTGTTGTGGTGCCGGAGATAGGAGTCGAACCTACGACCTTCGCATTACGAATGCGCTGCTCTACCAACTGAGCTACACCGGCACGGGTCGCGGATGTTAAGTAAAAGCCCTGCCCAGCTCAATACCCCAACACTGCGGCCAATATCAATGCGGCCAAAGCGCTGGTGGGCTTAGAACCCATCACTGATCTCGCCACGGGACTAGAACGCTTCGTGGAGAGGTATCGTGACTACTAACGGGTGTGATCCCCTGACGCTAGGGCGCGGCGCTTAGCTCATAAACCAATATCGCGTGGCCACCCGGGCTTGTAATCATGGCCTCGCTGAATCGCATACCCTCTGGCGTCACATCAGTGACGGTGTCGCTCACCGGCGCCCCCGCGGCTCTCGCAAGCGCCAGCGTATTAACGATACTCTCAACCTCGACCACCGTGACCACAGCGGTCGGCTTGTCAGGGTCAGGCGTGGGCACCTCCGGGTGTTCGATCAAGAACAGTCCCCGGGCTTCGGTTGAGGTCGACAGCAGTGCCCGACGAATGGGTTTTGAGGCATCGATATTGAAGACAGGGCCCAAAAATGGCTCGCCACCCGGTGGCAGCGTGCCCTCAAAGTCGAGCGTAAAGCCCACCACCTCTGTAAAGAAAGCAATCGACTGATCGAGATCAGGCGTCATCAGTGAGATGCGCTTGATGCGGGAGGTCTGCGCATGGGCCGACACTGCCAGCAGGCAGCACAGCAGAGCCATGCCAACGAGTTGTGGCCAGAGCACGCTGCGATGAGTCATCGCTCTCATTTCATGCTGAGGCATCGCCATAAATCCTGCCTGCTCACTCTTCAAAGAACTGCATGATCGACCCGTCCGGCGTCTTCACCGAGAACAGCCCGACCTCTCCTATCTCACCTAACTCAACCGTGCTGATATCTCGCCAGAGGCTACCGCCGCGCTCCTCGATCAGGCTCTTCGCGGCATCGATGTCATCCACGGGGTAACGCACGGCAAGAATGCCCAGATTAGGCGCCTCGCACTGGTGCGAATAGTCAAAGCCCTCAAGCCCCATCACCTCGATCATCTCCATCCGACCAAACTCGCCGGCAACCGGATACACAATGCCCGCTCGGTAAGGCACCGAGGTGGTCAGACTGAGTGGAATGCCGATGGGGGTGGGCGTGATCGTCTTGGCGGTGTAAGGCTTGCCTTTGTAAAAGGTGTCAAAGCCCAGCGTCTGGGTAAAAAAGTCATAGGCAACGTCTCGGTCAGCCACCATTTGCATCATGTTAAACGGCGCCGTCATGCGCTCGAAATCCGGAATGGCCTCAGGTAGTGGCGGGCTCAGCCGATCATAGGTTTGCACCTGCACCCCATCGGGCCCACGGTAGATCACCACGCGCAGATCCGATGTCCCAAAGTTGAGTGCGGTGATGGGGGTTTCAGTCCACCAGCCGAGCCGAATCGCGTCATCGTAAATCGACTGCATGTCTTTGACCCGGATCATCATGCTGAAATAACAGCCTGTGTCCCACGCCCTGGCACCCGGTCGCATCGGCACGCGCCTGCCCGCATTATCAAAACTCACCAGCCTGACGTGACCAAAGTCTCCGCCCATCGGGGCACGCAGCAACAGGTATTCTCCGGTGGCTTCGGGGGCTAAGCCCCAAGCCGCAATCGAGGACGCCGACAAACTACCTCGCCCCAGCTCCTCATAACCACCAATCTCCTCGAAGAAGCGGGCGGTCACATCGGGATCTGTGACGCTGAGCACCGCCTCGCGCCAGGGTT
>JBELDB010000200.1:0-2609 GCA_042094525.1 Congregibacter sp.
TGCGATGGAGTTTGATACCAGCAACTTCCGCCAGGGGAATTTTGATCGCCCCTCAGCCGGGCGACCAGTTGGACCATGAGTGGGTGAGTAGCAGAGCCACAATTGCTCTGATCACGACAATGGTCATGACGTTGCTGACCACCGCATCAGGGGCACTCGCTGATACGCTGATTACCAACGCTCGCATTATCGATGGCACAGGATCGCCCGTGATAATGGGTAGCGTGCGTCTCAGCGGTGATCGCATAACGGCGGCGGGCGATTTAGCGGCAGGTGACGCGGACCACATTATCGATGCCAACGGTCTGGTGCTGGCACCGGGCTTTATCGATACCCATAGTCATTCAGACCGGCTGATTCTCGCCGAGCGCGACGCACTGGCCAAAATCACCCAAGGCATCACCACAGCAGTGGTCGGTCAGGATGGGGATTCGCCTTATCCGCTGGCAAGTTTCTATGCGGCGCTCGAGTCCGCACCGGCCAAAATCAATGTTGCCGCCTACGCCGGCCACAACACCTTGCGTGACGAGGTCATGGGCGCGGACTTCAAGCGTCCCGCAAGTAATGAAGAAATGAAGGCGATGTCTGCGCTGCTCGAGCAAGAGCTCGCGGCGGGCGCGGTGGGGCTCTCCACCGGATTGGAATATGAGCCAGGTATTCACAGCGAGATGCGCGAGGTGGTGCAACTCGCGCAACTGACCGCAGATGCGGGAGGCCGCTATATCAGTCACATCAGAAGCGAGGATCGGTGGTTCGATGATGCGCTGGAGGAAATTATTGAGATTGGTCGCCTGACGGGCATGCCGGTGCAGATATCACATCTCAAACTGGCAATGGCCTCGCAATGGGGGCGCGCGCCTTGGATTATTCAGCGGCTCGATGCGGCGCGAGAAGAGGGGGTTGATCTCACCGCCGATATCTACCCCTACACCTACTGGCAATCCCATATGATGGTGTTACTGCCAGACCGCGACCCGACGGATCTGGCGGCTATCGATTTTGTCATGGCGGAACTCGCACCGCCTGACGGCATTATCTTCACGCACTTTCCCGCTGAGCCTGATTATGTGGGCAAGACGCTCACCGAGATTGCCGCCGATCGCAAACAGAGTCCTGCAGAGGCGTTCTCTGTGCTCGCCCAGATGTCGATCGAGCATGAGGCCGTGACGGGTGAAATGGGTGACATGATGATTGGTACCAGTATGCGCGATGACGACGTCGCGGCCTTTATCGCGTGGCCCCACACCAATATTTGCACCGACGGCAGTTTGCGTGACCGCCACCCACGAGGAGCGGGAAGCTTCCCCCGCGTGCTGGCACGGTATGTGCGCGAGCAGGGCGTACTCAGCTTGGAGAGTGCGATTCATCGCATGACAGCGCTGCCAGCCCAGCACATGGGGTTCGACGAGCGTGGCGTGATTGCGCCGGGCATGATCGCTGACTTGGTGATGTTTAACCCCGACACGGTTGTTGATCGTGCTACCACCAGTGAGCCGTTTGCTCCCTCCGAGGGCATCCACAGCGTGTGGGTGGCGGGGGAGCGGGTGTTGTATGAGGGCGCAGTGAGCGAGGCCTTTCCCGGCCGCGTCATTCGCCGAGCCAGCGCACCGCCGTGATCGAAATCCCCTCGCCTTATCTGCTGTTTCTGGGGGATGTCAGTAACCCTCTGGATGCAAAAACGGCAATGGGCCTTCGCGACTGGCGGCCCGAGGGCTGTGTGGGGCAGTATCGATTACCCGGCTGCGCAGTGGATCTGGGTTTACCCGACATGAGTTTCAGCGAGGCCGTCGCGGCAGGAGCTAACAGCGTGGTGATTGGGGTGGCGCCCTCGGGTGGTGCACTCAAGGCTGAGTGGGTGGCTGTGCTGACTGAGGCAATTAGGTCGGGGCTCTCTTTGGTGAGCGGTTTGCATCGCAAGTTGACTGAAGAGTCCGAGCTCGTCAAAGCCGCCGATGCGTCGGGGCAGCAACTCATTGATATTCGGGTGCCGCCTGCATCGATCCCGATTGCCACAGGGCGGCAACGGTCAGGGAAGCGACTATTAATGGTGGGCACTGATTGCTGTGTAGGTAAAAAATATTCTGCGCTCTCACTCCACAAAGCACTGCAGGAGCGGGGGATCGCCGCCACGTTCAGAGCCACGGGCCAGACCGGTATTTTGATCGCGGGCGGGGGCATCCCGATGGATGCGGTGGTGTCGGATTTTCTCTCGGGCGCCGCGGAAACGCTCACACCTGATGCCGCACCTGATCACTGGGATGTCATTGAAGGGCAGGGGTCTTTGTTTCACCCGGCGTATGCCGCAGTTACGCTGGGATTGCTTCACGGCAGCCAGCCCGATGCCATGGTGCTGTGTCACGGGTCGGGTCGAACGGTGATCGACGAGTACGAGGACTACCCCGTGCCTGATTTGCGCGAGTGTGTCACTCAGTATGAACAGGCCGCCCGGGTCACCAACAGGCAGTCGAGTATTGTCGGCATTAGCCTGAATACTCAGGGCCTCAGTGACACCGAAGCGCTGAGTGCCTGCAGAGACGCCAGCACTTTAACGGGTCTGCCTTGTGTCGACCCCATGCGCCATGCGCTTGACTCCATTCTCGATGCGCTGC
>JBELDB010000201.1:0-2519 GCA_042094525.1 Congregibacter sp.
CACGGCCATGTAAACCAGCGCTCTCTCGTCGATAACATCCATTTCATCTCTCCGTCGTTTCATGATGACTTGCTTCCCTGCCTTATGAGGCCGTTTGCGCCTGCACACCACTGTAGTAGCGAACGGCATGCCATAATCAATTTATGTATGAAGATCAGGTAGTTATATCGATACGGCACAAACGATAGGCCACTTAAAGGTGGTATTAACCTTAAATAAATGGCGCAAATTGCCTTTATAGGTGTATATTTCGCCGATGAATCCACAAGCCCCGAACATTATTGGCGAGTCACCTCAGCTAGCCGCTGCGCTGGACCATATCTCCAGACTGGCGTCCATTGACCGTTCTGTCTTGATCATTGGGGAGCGTGGGACGGGTAAAGAATTAGCTGCGGAGCGCCTGCATTACCTTTCACCCCGCTGGGACCAGACCTTCACCAAAATCAACTGCAGCGCCATCGCAGAGACCCTCCTTGAGAGCGAACTTTTTGGGCACGAGGCGGGAGCGTTTACGGGGGCGACAAAGCAGCATCTCGGGCGCTTCGAGCTCACCGATGGCGGCACACTGTTTCTCGATGAACTCGCCACCATGTCACTGCGTCTGCAGGAAAAACTGTTGCGGGTGATTGAATACGGCGAGTTTGAGAGGGTTGGCGGCCAAAAGACGCTGCAGGTGGACGTTAGATTGGTCGCGGCCACCAACGCCGATCTACCCTCCCTGGCCGACGAGGGGCGCTTTCGATGGGATTTACTGGATCGACTCAGCTTCGACGTCGTGCATCTACCCCCCTTGAGAGAGCGCGAGGACGATCTCTATGAGCTAGCGCAACATTTCAGCGTCCGGATGTGCCGTGAGCTGGGCTGGGATTACTTTCCGGGTTTTAGCGACGCTGCGATCAAGCAGCTGAGCGCCCATCACTGGCCAGGCAATATTCGAGAACTGAAAAACGTCGTCGAGCGGTCCCTGTTCCGAACCACTGACCCCGAGCGCCCGATCAAGACGATCGTGATTGACCCTTTTTCTTCGGCATCAGAGGCCAGCGCGACGCAGTTCGAAAGGTCAGAGCAAGCTGAGGCATCCAGCTCAATCGAGGAAACGCCCGATTGGCCCGTGTCCCTGAAGGACTTGCTGCGCAAGACAGAACTCGATTGGCTGCAACGCGCACTGACGGCCTGCGACCAGCGACAGAATGAAGCGGCCAAACTGCTGGGCTTATCTTATGATCAGATGCGCGCGCTGATGCGCAAGCATCACCAGACCACCCGGCCGGGTCGGCAAAAGAAAAAGCAGAAATAGGTCGAAGCTCTGGCCCAGACCACTTGCGGGAGCGGCTGCTAGTCCCCAGACCGCGCCGCCATCACCGCGCGATACACATTCACGTTGCCTCGTGCCATCGCAGAGAGTGAAAAAGAAGCAAGCATGCGCTCACGTCCCTTGGCGCCAAAAGCTTCTGCTCGCTCACGATCTGACAGCAAGCTCTCCATGGCAGTCGTGAGCGCGCCCGCGTCACCCGGCGGCACCAGCAAGCCCGTCTGCTGATCAATCACCGCCTCGGGCATACCGCCGGCGTCACAGGCAATCACAGCGATACCCGCAGAGGCCGCCTGCAACAGCACCACACCCAGGCCCTCGGTTCGCGCCGGATGCACCAGAAACGCGAGACTCGGCAACACGCTCTCGAGATCCGCAACAAACCCGACAATGTGAACATGCTGAGTCAAGTTTCGCGCGCGAATCTGCTCTCTAATCGCAGACTCTGACGGGCCCTTTCCCATTACCAGCACCTGCAAGGAGGGCCAACGCGCAACCAATGCAGACAGCGCCTCGAGCAAGATATCGTGCCCTTTGCGTGGAATCAGCTGAGCGGCAATACCAATCACCGTTGCCCCTTCAGGCAACTGAAAGCGTGACGCAAGACCCGGCGGGTCTGCAGGTTGCTGAAACCGCTCCCAATCAACTGCACTGCGAACACAGGACACCTTTTCCGGCGCCAATCCGTCGGCAACCAGGACCTTGCGAATCCCCTCTGAAATCGCGATCACATGATCATAAAGTCGGTACTTGATAGCCACGACCCATGAGCGCTCGCGATTATCGACGCGTCGAGACAAGACGCAGGGCAAACCGTGCTTGCGCGCTGCTAAGCCACCCCAAACATCCGCACCGCGCCGGGAGTGCACATGCACCAGGTCAACCTGATGCTGGGTCAATATCTCTCCGATGCGTTTTGTCGCGCGCCAGTCGAGATCACCGCGATACGGAATAGCCTCAACCTCAATGCCGGCCTCCCGCGCTGCTTCTCCTACTGCCGAATGCTCAGGGCAAATCAGCACCGAGCGAACTTCCGTCTTAGACAGCTCAGCCAGCAGATACAGTACCTGCTGGGCACCCCCATAGAGGTGTGCACCCAACTCAATATGGGCGACGCGCAGAGGTTTCGTGTCACTCATGAAAAGGGAGGATGCGCGTTTTTAATAAAGCCTTATCTCCGGCATCCGCATCAAGTCAGCTTTTCGGC
>JBELDB010000202.1:0-2516 GCA_042094525.1 Congregibacter sp.
ATCACAGCGGTCGCCCCTGCAGCGTCCGCACTGCGCAGGCAGGCGCCTAGATTATGGGGGTCTGTCACGCCATCAAGAATGAGGATGAGTGGCGCGGCCACCTGCGAGAGATGTTCACTGAGATCCGCCTCGCTCATCATTCCTGCAGACTCGGCACCCACCGCGGGATCGAGCACCGCGACAACACCTTGATGACGTCCTGTAACCAGTGCATCGAGCTCTGACTTGGAGCAAGACAGCACGGACACGCCTTGATTTCGGGACAACTCACACAGCGCCTGCATCCGGCTATCTTGTCGGTCTGCCTGAACATGAAGTGCCGCAACACGACGCGGCTCTTTGCGGATCAGACTCTCAACCGCGTGATAGCCAAATGCGGTATCACTCACGGTTCACCGCCCTTTCTTGCCGGCTGGCGCTTTTTTACCTGACCGCCGCTTTGCGGCCGAAGCCTTGCCCGCCTTGGATGCTTTCGCAGGGCGGCCTGAAGGCGAGGCCTTTTTTGACTTCGCTGACTTGGGGGGTTTTGCAGATTTTGACTGCTCGGCTGACGATTTCCCCGACTTTCGCCCGCGGCCGCTGTTTTTATTCTCTACAGTGGAAGCGGTTTGGCGACGCGATGATTTTTTTGCCCGCGTCTTTGCTTCTGGCTCATCATCAGATCGGCGCTTGGGTGTTTTGCCGCGTCTGGACGGCGCAACCCCCGCCAATTCCAAATCGATTTTGCGATCGTCCAGATCCACCCGGGCGACCCTGACCGTGACAGCCCCACCCAGCTGAAAGACCTGCCGCGTGCGCTCACCAATCAGACGCTGCTTCGCCTGATCAAAATGATAATAGTCCCCGGGCAAAGCGCTGATGTGTATCAAACCCTCAATGTACAGATCGCTCAGCTCAACAAAGACGCCGAAGTTCGTCACAGCGGCTATGACTCCCTCAAACTCCTCGCCGATCCGGTCCTTCAGAAACTCGCATTTAAGCCAGGCATCGACCTCCCGTGTCGCGTCGTCCGCCCGCCGCTCGGTCATCGAGCACTGTTCGCCCAGCGCGGCCATTGCGCCGACGTCATAGGGATAAATTCTCTCTCGCCTGAGTGCACTTGCCCCTTTGACCCGTTTGATATGAGCGCCCTTACCGCGGCCTCGGATCGCTGCGCGAATCGCGCGGTGAACCAGCAGGTCGGGATACCGGCGGATAGGAGAAGTGAAGTGCGCATAGGCCTCGTAGTGGAGGCCAAAATGTCCGGCGTTCTCGGGCTGGTACACGGCCTGGGATAAAGAGCGCAGCAACATGGTCTGAACAATGTGACTGTCGTCGCGGCCCTCCACAGTGGCTAGCAATGACTGATAGTGCTCAGGGGTAGGCTTGAGGCCACCGGGAAGATCCAGCGACAGCTCACCTAAAAACGCCCGGAGGTTCTCAAGCTTCTCAGCGCTGGGACCCTCGTGTACGCGGAACAGCGAGGGCTGCTCAAGCGCTTCCAGAAACTGTGCGGTGGCCACATTGGCAATCAGCATGCACTCTTCAATCAATTTATGCGCGTCGTTGCGCTGCACAGGCTTGATCGCCGCGATCTTGCGCTGCTCATCAAACAGAATGCGGGTTTCCTGCGTGTCGAAATCGAGCGCCCCGCGTTGTTCACGCGCAGTGCGCAGGACCTGATAAAGCCGATACAGTCGATCAATCTCCTCACCACGTTCGGCAGGAACCTGATGACTCCAGCCGTCCTCAATCACAGCACCCACGTCGGTGTAGGTGAGTCGAGCATGGGAGTGGATAACCGCCTCGTAAAAAGTGTAGTGGTGCAGCTGACCACTGCGATCGATCTGCATGTCGCAGACCATAGCGAGTCGATCTACCTGTGGCTTGAGCGAGCACAGGCCATTAGAGAGCACTTCGGGGAACATAGGTACGACCCGCTCCGGGAAGTAAACCGAGTTCCCCCGGATGCTGGCTTCCTCGTCGAGCGCGGAACCCACTGGGACATAATGCGACACATCGGCAATCGCGACGCGGAGCTGAAATCCATGGGCGTTCTCCTCACACCACACCGCGTCGTCAAAGTCCCGGGCGTCTTCGCCGTCGATGGTCACAAACGGCGTATCGCGCAAATCCACTCGGTGTGCTTTATCTGCCGCGTCTGGCTCTTCGCCGAGCGCGCCCGCCTCGCGGAGCACCTCATCAGGCCACTCCCAGGGAATGCTGTGGGCACGGATGGCCACGTCAATCTCTAGCCCCGGATCCAGGTGATCGCCAAGCACCTCCTCGACCTCTCCCTTAGCGCCCAGCTTGGCTGAGGGGTACTCGGTGAGCACCACCGACACCAGCTGCCCATGGCGTGCGCCACCTTTTGCTTTGGGCGGGATCAGAATGTGATTTCGAATGCGCGTGTTATGGGGAAGCAAAAAGCCGATGCCGCTCTCTTCCATATAACGGCCGACCACCTTGTTATGCGCCCGGGTGAGCACCTCTACAATCTGCCCCTCTGCTCGGCCACGACGGTCCAGACCTGCGAC